>NZ_JBEZNQ010000047.1:0-67602 GCF_040653315.1 Streptomyces sp. NPDC047981
AGCTCCGCTATCGAGACGCTCCGGCGCCTTGCGATGCACCGCACCAGACGCCGCGGCCTGTCCGGCCCTGATCCACCGGACAGGCCCTAGGGCCTCAGGTGTGGCTCAGGCCCCGGCGCGCAGCTCTGCGAGGACCGCGTCCGTGAACGGCGGCCACGCCTCGACCGCCCACGTCCCGAAGGGCCGGTCGGTCAGCGCGACGCACGCCGCCCGCGCGTCCGGGTCGATCCACAGGAACGTGCCCGACTGCCCGAAGTGCCCGAAGGTGCGCGGCGAGGACGAGGCGCCCGTCCAGTGCGGCGACTTGCCGTCCCTGATCTCGAAGCCGAGCCCCCAGTCGTTCGGCCGCTGGTGGCCGTAGCCGGGCAGGATGCCGGTCAGGCCGGGGTACGTCACCGTCATCGCGTCGAGCACCGTGCGCGGGTCGAGCAGCCGCGGCGCCTGCACCTCGGCGGCGAACCGCACCAGGTCGTCCACGGTCGAGACGCCGTCCTTGGCGGGCGAGCCCTCCAGCGTCGTCGCGCTCATGCCCAGCGGCTCCAGCACGGCCTGGTGGAGGTAGTCCGCGAACGGGATGTCGGTCGCCTTGGCGACATGGTCGCCGAGCGCCTCGAAGCCGGTGTTGGAGTAGATCCGGCGGGTGCCCGGCGCGGCCATGACCCGCTGCTCGTCGAAGGCGAGCCCGGAGGTGTGCGCCAGCAGGTGCCGGACCGTCGCCCCCTCGGGCCCTGCGGGCTCGTCGAGGTCGACCGCCCCCTCCTCGTACGCGACGAGGACGGCGTACGCCGCCAGCGGCTTGGTGACCGAGGCCAGCGGGAACCGCTGCCCGGTGGGGCCGTACGACCCGGCCAGGGTGCCGTCCGCGCGGACGACGGCGGCGGCCGCGGTGGGGACGGGCCAGTTCTCGGTCAACGCCAGGCTCTGCAACGACATGGGGCCGAGCCTACTTGCTTCGAGTGCGCTCGAAGGTCCTAGCGTGGAGGTCATGAGCGTGATCGAGAACGGCGCCGCCCACTTCACCATCAGCGAGGTCGCCGCCCTGACCGGGCTGACGGCGCACACCCTGCGCTGGTACGAGCGGATCGGTCTGATGCCGCACGTCGACCGTTCGCACACCGGGCAGCGCCGCTTCTCCCAGCGCGATCTGGACTGGCTGGCGTTCGTCGGCAAGCTCCGGCTGACCGGGATGCCGGTCGCCGGCATGGTGCGGTACGCCGAGCTGATCCGGGAGGGCGACCACACCCGCGACGAACGCCGCGAACTCCTGGAGAGCACCCGGCGGGACGTCCTCGCCCGGATCGGGGAGCTGCAGGACGCGCTGGCCGTGCTCGACATCAAGATCGGACACTACGGAACCCTTTCCGGAGGCACCACCCCATGATCACCAAGATCGACACGGTACGGCTCGGCGGCCAGGACGGGCCCGAGATCGGCGTCCAGGGCTTCGGCGCCATGGGCATCAGCGAGTTCTACGGCGACACCGACGAGGCCGCCGCCCGCGACACCCTCGACGCCGCCCTGGAGGCCGGCGTCACCCTGATCGACACCGCCGACATCTACGGCAGCGGCGCCAACGAGGAGTTCCTCGCGCCGTTCCTGGCCCGCCACCGCGACGAGGTCGTCCTCGCCACCAAGTTCGCCGTCGAGCGGCGCGCCGACGACCCGGGCCACCGGGCCGTGCGCAACGACCGCGCGTACGTCCGGCGGGCCGTGGAGGCCAGCCTGCGCCGCCTCGGCATCGAGACGATCGACCTGTACTACATGCACCGGCGCGACCCGGAGATCCCCTTCGAGGAGTCGGTCGGGGCGATGGCGGAGCTCGTGAAGGAGGGCAAGGTCAGGCAGCTCGGCCTGAGCGAGGTGACCGGCGCCGAACTCCGCGAGGCCCACGCCGTGCACCCGATCGCGGCCCTGCAGTCGGAGTGGTCGCTCTTCTCGCGCGACGTCGAGCGCAGCGCGGTCGGCGCCGCCGCCGAGCTCGGCGTGACGGTCGTGCCGTACTCGCCGCTCGGCCGGGGCTTTCTGACCGGCTCGTTCGCGGACGCCACCAAGGAGCTGTCGGACAGCGACTACCGCCGGCACCAGCCCCGGTTCAGCGGCGAGAACGCCGAACGGAACACGGCCCTCCTCGCGCCCCTCCACACGATCGCGGCCGAGCGCGGGGCCGCGGCGGCGCAGATCGCCCTGGCCTGGGTCCAGCAGCGCGCCGCCGTCCACGGCCTGACGGTCGTCCCCATCCCCGGCACCCGCAAGCGCAGCCGGCTCCTGGAGAACGCGGCGGCCACGCGGATCACGCTCACCGAGGAGGAACTCGCCGCCCTGGAGCCGATCGCGGCGCAGGTCGCGGGCGACCGCTACCCGGACATGTCCTTCACCTCGGTGACCCGGGAGAAGTAGCCCCCCGCCGGGGCTCACGCGAGCCCCAGCGCGAACATCGCGAAGCCCGCCGCGAGGAGCCCCGCCACCGTGCGGCGGGCGGGTCCTGTCCGGGTCCACGGGGACTCGAAGCGGCGCGTGTACCGGCCGATCAGGACCAGCAGGCTCGCGAAGAGCGGCATCCACGCCAGCCGGGCGAGGATCCAGCCGATCGAGTCCGGCGCGCCCACCAGGCCCGGGACCTCGCCGCCGTACGAGGCGGGGATCGCGGCGGCGAGCATCGCCGTCTGGTGCCAGCAGAGGATCGTCATCGCGGACAGGTTGATCACCACGACCGGCGCCCACAGCGCGGGCCGCTTCAGGAGCCGGCCGAGCCGGTCGCGGAGCAGGATCGCCGCGCCGCTCTGCGCGGCGGCCAGGGCGAGGACGAGCAGCGACGGCGGGTGGGAGTTGGTGCGGACCTCGCCCGGCACGCCGACCATCGACGCCGGGTAGCCGAAGGCGAGCAGCAGCGCGGCGAAGAGCGCGGCGCCGCCGAGCAGCAGCCCCCAGGCGTGGCGCCGGGTGAGCCGGCCCTCGCCCCAGGAGACGCCGAGCTGGTAGGCGAAGAGCCAGCCGGGAAGGATGTTCAGCAGGCTGAGCCAGGACGGCACGGCGTCCGCGTACGGCCCGTAGCGCAGGAAGTCGACGACGGCGACGGAGCCGAGCAGCGGCGCCGCGGCCCACACGCCCGCCCGGCGGGCCGCGCGCACGCACAGCGGGGTCAGGGCGGTGACGACCGTGTACACCCCGACGAACCAGAGCGGCTGGATCACCAGCGTGGACGCCGTCCGCAGGGTGTCGCCCGGCACGCCGAACCCGTAGTGCAGCACCGGCAGGAGCGCGGCCCACACGGCGGTGACCCCGAGCACCGGCCGGCCGAGGCGGGCGAGCCGCCCCTTGAGCCAGGCGCCGGTGGAACCCTCGTGGCGCCGGAAGGAGAGAACGGAGGCGTACCCGCCGACCAGGAAGAAGATCCCCAGCATCTGCAGGATCCAGCTGACCGGCGCGAGACCGCCGAAGGCGGCGAGCGGGCTGGCGTTGTGGATGGCCCCGTCGTCGGAGAGCGTGAACCCGCCGAGCAGCCAGTGCCCGGTCGGCACGGCGAGCAGGGCCAGGGCGCGCAGACCGTCGACCGCGCGGTCGCGATGGGCGGGCGTGCGGGCCTCGATGCGTGCGACGAGCTTGTTCATCGGACGTCCCCCTGGGCGATGGCGGCGAAGGTGCGGAGCGACTGCGTGCCGGGCGCGAAGTAGCCGTTGTGGCCCTGGGCGTCGTCGGCGGGGACCCGGCGGGCGCCGAAGGCGGGGTCGGTGGGGTCGGCGCCGTGCCCGAGCCCGGCAAACTCGACGTTCGGGATCCGGTCGATCCAGTCGGTCGGGTCCTTCGCGGCCCAGACGCGGGCGGAGGTCTTCAGCTCGCCGACGTTCGCGGCGCGCATGCCGGGGGAGCCGAAGACGACGAGGTCCTTGGCCTTGAGCCGGTCCGCGGCGAGACCGCAGACGACGGAGCCGTAGCTGTGGCAGAACAGGGACGGCTCGGGCGCACCGACCGCCGCGAGCCCGTCGGTCAGCCGGGTCAGCCGCTCGGCCCCCGCCTCGGCGAGGCCGCCGCTCGCGGCGTCGACCCCGACGCCGAGGGGCGTGGTGTACCCGGCCCAGGCGATGACGGCGGTACGGCCGTGGGTGGCGCGGCGCAGGGACTCGGCCATGTCGGTGAGGGGCCGGATGTTCCCGGCGTCGATGTCGGACCCGGGTACGACGACGGCCACGTGCTCGGCGGTGGCGAGGTCGCCGTGGACGAGGGCGATCTGGCCGCGGCCGCGCGGGTCGAAGGCGAGGACCTGCCGGCCGGCGTACGCGGCGCCGAGGGCGCGGGCGTTCGCCTCGTACCGCAGCCGCGGCGGAACGCCGTCGAGGTTGCCGACGACCGAGGGGTGCTCGCGCACCAGTTCCCGCTGCCGGGCCGGGCTCAACTCGCCGAAGAACGCGGCGATCCCGGCGGGGCTCGTCCGCTCGGGGTCGGGCAGCCCGTCCGCCCGCCAGGCCTCCGCCCCGACGGGCGCCCCGGTCACGGCCTGCTGCGCGCTCCCGGACGCCCATCCCGCGGTCCCGGCCACCACGGTGGTGACGATCGCGGCGGTGACCAGGGTCCTCGTGTAGCGACGCATGGGGCGTCCCTCCCTCTTCGTGTCTCTCGTCGTTGGCGAGAGGAAGGTAGGAAGACGACGCATGACGGCACGTCACACCGGGGGGCCAAGTCCCGTCTGATACCGGGGTAGGGGGCGGAGGAGGAGCGAACCCCCGGGCGGGGGTGGGGATATCCCCAGGGGCGGTGCGCGTGAGGTGGCGGCGGCCCCGTTCGTCCGGCCCGTTCCGCCGCGTGCTCTAGCGCCCTGCGTCCCCCGGGGTGACCAGGCCCGATTCGTAGGCGAAGATCACCGCCTGCGCGCGGTCGCGCAGGTCCAGCTTGGCGAGGACCCGGCCGATGTGGGTCTTCACCGTCTGCTCGGCGAGCACCAGCCGGTCCGCGATCTCCTGGTTCGACAGGCCCCGGGCGATCAGCTCCAGTACCTCGGTCTCACGCGGCGTCAGGCCGTTCAGCCGCAGCGCCGCGCGATCGGCGCGCGGGGCCGGCCGGGACGCCGCGAAGTCGGCGATCAGCCGCCGCGTCACCGAGGGCGCGAGCAGCGCCTCCCCGGCCGCCACCACCCGTACCGCCGCGATCAGATCCGCCGGCGGCGCGTCCTTCAGGAGGAACCCCGACGCGCCCGCGCGCAGCGCCTCGTACACGTAGTCGTCCACGTCGAAGGTGGTCAGCATCAGCACCTTGGGGCGGTGCGTCACCCCCACCGGCGGGTCCAGGATCTCCCGCGCCGCCGCGAGCCCGTCCATCTCCGGCATCCGCACGTCCATGAGGACCACGTCCGGGTGCGCCGACCGGGCCACCTCCACGCCCTGCCGGCCGTCCGGCGCCTCGCCCACCACGTCGATGTCGGCCTGCGCCGCGAGCAGCGCGGCGAACCCCGCCCGCACCATGGCCTGGTCGTCGACGATGATCACCCGGATGGTCACGAGCCGTCTTCCTCCGTACGCAGCGGGAGCCGGGCCGCGACCCGGAAGCCGCCGTCCGGCAGCGGCCCGGTGTCCAGCGTGCCGCCGGTCAACCGTACGCGCTCACGCATGCCGACCAGGCCGTGCCCCGTGCCGTCCCCGCCCTCCACGGGCGAAGCGGGGCCGGGGGCGGGCCCGTTGACCACCACGACGAGCAGCGCGCCGTCCTCGGCGCGGACGGACACCCGGGTCTTCGCGCCCGCCGCGTGCCGCACGACGTTCGCCAGCGCCTCCTGCACGATCCGGTACGCCGACAGGTCCACCGCCTGCGGTACGTCGCCCAGCCGGGCCGCCATGGACAGCTCGGCCGGCACCCCCGCCCGTACCGACGCCTCGATCAGCTGCTGCACCCGGTCGAGCCCTGGCTGCGGCGCCCGTTCGCCCTCCGTGCCCTCGCTGCGCAGCACCACGAGCAGCCGCCGCATCTCGGTGAGCGACTCCCGCGCGCTCGCGGCGATCGAGGCGAACTCCTCCCGCGCGGCCTCCGGCAGCTCCGGGATCCGATAGGGCGCCGAGTCCGCCTGCACGGTGATCACGGACATGTGGTGCGCCACCACGTCGTGCAACTCGCGGGCGATCCGCGCCCGTTCCTCCAGGAGCGTGGTCCTGGCCCGCTCCTCCAGCGTGCGGCGCTCGGCGTCCCCGCGTTCGCGCAGCGCGGCCGTCAGGAGCAGGATGATCCCGCTCAGGACGAAGAGCAGGATGTGGACCCCGTCGTCGTCCGCGGGCGCGAGCGCCACGAGCAGGAACCCGGCCGCCCCGGTGAGCAGCCACACCGCGAGCAGCGCCTTGCGGGACTCGCGGAGCGCGAGGGCGAGCATCAGGGCCAGGTAGCCGACGACGACCATCGGCGTCCACGGCCAGGACCGGCCCCCGGGACCGTCGCCGCCGAGCAGCACGATCGCGCCGAGGACATCGGCGACGCCGATGATCCACCAGGCCTGCAGGGGGCGGGTGACGGCGAGCAGCAGCGGCGCGGTCTGCGCGGTGGCGAGCGCCCCGGCGAGGGCGCCGTTCACGCCGTAGTCCTGCATGAGGACGGTGACGGTGACGGGCAGGAGCGAGCAGACGAAGCCGAGCGCGACGACGTACGGGAGCAGCCTCAGCCACCGCCTGCCGGCATCGGCGAAGAGCGGGGCGCCGGGCTCGGTGGGCGTCGCGAGGGCGGCGCCGAACGACCGCACGGCCCTGCGTGCGGGCGCGATCCGTGCGACGAGGCCGGGGGAGAGGGGTGTCTTCTTCATGGCCGGTCCAGGTTAGGCAGGCCCGACCCGGCCGGACGTCATACCGAGGGGCGGTCCGGCGGGTGATACCGAGGTATGAGGCGGGACGCCCCGGGGTGCTCCGGGGTGCCCCGGCGTGCCCCGGCGTCCCGTGGGGCGGGCACTCGGAGAAGTGCCCTCACGGCTCCCGGAGCAGTTCCGCCTCGTGGGGCGCGCGCCCGGAGAAGGCGGTTGCTCACAGCTCGGCGAGCAGGTCCGCCTTCTTCGCCGCGAACTCGTCGTCCGTCACCAGTCCGGCCCGGTGGAGTTCCCCCAACTGCCGGATGCGCTCCGCGATCCCCGCCGGGTCGCGCGCCTCCGGCAGGGCGTCCACGGGGGACGGCGCCGTCCGGCCCGCGCCCCGGATCGCCGCCAGGACCGCCGCGGCGAAGGGCAGCGACTTGTGGACCGGGCCGTAGCCGAGGCCGAAGACGACCGCCGCCGGGTCGCGGTCCGCCTGGGTGGCCCGGGGCTCCCCGGAGCGCGGCAGCAGCCGCAGGTGCCCGTCGAAGACGTCCGGCGAGCGCCACTCGACCCCGCTGAGGTCCCGTACCGAGAACCTCTGGTCGCCCGCCTTCCACTTCTCCGTGGACGCGCCCGTCCAGAACCAGCGGAACGACACCTCCGACGCACCGTCGAAGCTCGCCGTGCCGTCGTACGCCTTGAAGGACTGCGGTCCCTGCCGGGCGGCGACCAGGAAGCCGTCGGCGGGCTCCTCACCGGGTCCGCCGACCAGCCGTTCCCGCAGCTCGTCCCGGTAGTACTCGGCGAGTGTCTCCCGCTCCGCCGGCAGCACGAGACGGTACGGGTCGCCCGCCTCGCTCAACTGCCCCGCGGCCGCCTCCATCAGCGGATCGGCGCCCCGGCGCGGCACCGCGTGCAGCACGACGGTGCCCCGCTTGCCGGGAGTGAGCGTCACCGACGCCAACGCCTCGTGCGGGACGCGCCGTTCGCCGAGCGCCTGGAAGAGTTTCGGTGTGCGCATCCCCCGTTCGAACCGGATGACGACCGCGTCGCTCTCGAACTCCCAGGTGGCATGAATTCCGGCCAGCACATCACCCATGCGCCTCATCGTAGGCCGCGTGCGCCCGCGCGTCGCCCCTGCGCCGGCGGTCGGCGGGCGCAGGGATGATGTGGACTACATCAGTCCGCATCGTGCCTCGTCAGACCGGGTCAGCCCTCGTCCGCGCCGGAGATCCCCCGGCGGCACGCGCTGTCGGCGCTCGCGCAGGTCAGGCTCCCGTACGAGCCCACTCCTATGGCGGCGAAGTTGTCCAGGCTCCCGGTGCCCGGCTCGAAGTAGCCGGTGTGCCCGTTCGCGCCGGCCGCCGAGAGCAGCCGCGCCCCGAACTCCGGCTCCACCGGATCCGCCCCGTGCCCGAGTTCGCCGACCTCCAGGTGCGGCACGTCCGCGATCCAGTCGTCCGCGTCCCGCATGGCCCACACCCGGGCCCGGGTGGACAGCTCGGCGGCACGCTCCACCCGCATCCCCGGGCTCCCGGCCACGACGACGTCCGTCACCCGGGAGGGCAGGCGCGCGGCGGAGACGCCGCACAGCACCGAGCCGTAGCTGTGGCAGAACAGGCTGACGCGCGCGTCACCGGGCAGCGCGTCCGTCATGCGTACGAGCCGCACCGCCCCGGCCTCGGCGAGCCGCCCCATCGCGGCGTCGATGCCGACCCCGACGGGCGCGGTGTAGTCGGCCCAGGCGATGACGGCCGTACGGCTCCCGGGCGCGGCCCTGCGCTCGGCCGCGTACAGCGACTGGGCCATGCCGACGGGGGCCGAGTACCGGCGGGCGGTCCGCTGGAAGGTGAGCAGATTGGTGTCGACGCCCGGCACGATCACCGAGACCCGCCGCGCCCGCTCCAGATCGCCGAGGACCTCGGCCATGCGGCCGCCGCCGGTCGGGTCGAAGGAGAGGATCTGCCGGCCGGGCTCCATGAGCGAGGCGAACCGGTGGGCCCGGCGCACGGCCTCGCGGCGCCCGTCGGGGGTCAGCCGGGCGTTCTCGATCCGCTGCCGCTCGGCGTCCAGGGCCCGCTCCAGGGACACCCGGTTGGCGCGGTAGCGGAGCGTGACCGGAGCGCCGTCGAGGTTCCCGACGACGAGGGGGTGCGCGTCGGCGAGGAAGGCGCCCTGCGAGGGCCCGATCGAGGCGAAGAAGGCGGCGATCGTACGGGTGGGGCCCGCCGGGTCGGGCAGCTCGCGGTGGCCGATCCTGCCGTGCGCCCAGGAGACGAGCGCGGCCTCGCGGGACTCCCCTGGCCCGCGCTGATGGCTGATCGTGGTCCAGCCGGTGGTCGCCAGCATCACGAGGACCACGGCGAGCGCGAGCAGCAGGCGCCAGACGGAGAGCGTGGGGGAGGAGTCGAAGGAAGTCACTGCGCCACACCCTAGGAGACGCGCGCGGCGGCCCGGGCGGCCGAGTGAGGGGGATCACGCCGCGAGGCGGGCCGCGGTGACGTTCCGTACGGGACGGGGCACGGCCCGGTGCGTGTACGCCGTACGGGGCGGTCCATGTCCCCGTGCGTGTGCGCCGTAGGGGGACGGTCCATGGCGCGGCGCGTGTGCGCCGTACGGGGACGGTCCACGGCTCGGTGCGTGTACGCCGTAGGGGGGCGGCCCACGGCTCGGCTTCGTATACGAACGGGGGACGGGTGGGAGTCCCGCCGGGGGTGTGGGGCTCAGCTCCGCCAGTCCCGGGCCAGCGCGGGGCCCAGGTGGTCCATGTAGTGCTCGGTCAGGGCGCGGATGCCCTCCAGGCTCAGGTCCGTGCCGCGGCCCCAGAGCTGGCCGGTCACCCGCATGACGCCGCTGAACGCGGCCACCACGATCCGGGGCCGGGGGTCCTCGTCCACGTCGACGCCCTCGCGCGCGGCGACGAGGCGGGCGACGGCCTCCTCCATCTCCATGGAGCGGCGCAGGTGCGTGGCGAGCAGCGCCGGGGTCGACTCGATCATCTGGAAGGTCCGCAAGTACAGCTCGACGGGCACGACCTCCATGATCGCCTCGCCGATGCTGTCCCAGGCGCTGAGCACCGCGTTGCGCAGGGCGTCGAGCGGGCCCTCCTCGGGGGGCCGCTCCGCCAGCGCCTGGACGAAGCGCTCCTCGACCGTCTGCTGGACGGCGAAGGCGACCTCCTCCTTGGAGGCGAAGTAGCGGAAGAACGTGCGCTGGGAGACCTCGACCGCGTCGGCGATCTCGTCCACGGTGGTCTGCTCGTACCCCTGGGTCGTGAACAACTCGAGGGCCACTCGGAGCAGCGCGTTCCGTGTGCGCTGCTTCTTCCGTTCCCGTAGACCGGAAATCGTCACCGGCTGGTCCTCTTTCCGTCACTTTCCGCCGCTTCGCGCTGCTCAGCGTACCTGTGAGCTAAGTGACAGTTACTGTCGGATGAATTGCTTTGTCAATTGTCAGTGGCTGACATTAGCCTGATTCGCATGACTAGTCAGACCACCGTGGAAAAGGCCCCGCAGGGTCAGGGGGGTGATCGGAGCCCCGTCCCGGCTCCGTCGAAAGGCCTGCGCGGCCACCCCTGGCTGACCCTCTTCGGCGTCGCCGCCGGCGTGATGATGGTCGCTCTCGACGGCACCATCGTCGCGATCGCCAACCCCGCCATCCAGGCCGACCTCGGAGCCTCGCTCGACCAGCTCCAGTGGATCACCAACGGATACCTGCTCGCGCTCGCCGTGGCCCTGATCACGGCCGGCAAGCTCGGTGACCGGTTCGGCCACCGCCAGACCTTCCTCATCGGCATCGCCGGCTTCGCCGCCGCGTCCGGGGCGATCGGCCTCTCGGACTCGATCGGGCTCGTGATCGCCTTCCGCGTCCTCCAGGGCCTCTTCGGCGCCCTGCTGATGCCGGCCGCGCTCGGCCTGCTGCGCGCCACCTTCCCCGCCGAGAAGCTGAACATGGCCATCGGCATCTGGGGCATGGTCATCGGCGCCTCGACGGCCGGCGGCCCGATCCTCGGCGGCTTCCTCGTCGAGCACGTCAGCTGGCAGTCCGTCTTCTTCATCAACGTGCCGGTCGGCGTCCTCGCGCTCGTCCTCGGCCTGGTGATCCTCAAGGACCACCGCGCCGAGAACGCCCCGCGCTCCTTCGACATCCTCGGCATCGTGCTGCTCTCCGGCGCGATGGGGTCCCTGGTCTGGGGCCTCATCAAGGCCGGAGCCGAGTGGGGCTGGGCGAGCGGCAACACCGTGGGCTGCCTGGCCGCCTCGGTCCTGCTCTTCGTCGTCTTCGCCGTCTGGCAGACGAAGGTCAAGGAGCCGCTCATCCCGCTGGCGATGTTCCGCTCCGTGCCGCTCTCGGCCGGTGTGGTGCTGATGGTCCTGATGGCCTTCGCCTTCATGGGCGGCCTGTTCTTCGTGACCTTCTACCTCCAGGGCGTCAAGGGCCTGAGCCCGATCGACAGCGGTCTGCACCTGCTGCCGCTGACGGCGATGATGATCGTCTCCTCGCCGCTGGCCGGCGCGCTGATCACCCGGTTCGGCCCGCGCATCCCGCTGGTGGGCGGCATGGTCTGCACCGCCGTCGCGATGTTCGGCATGATGACGCTCTCCGCGGAGACCGGCACGCTCACGATGTCGCTCTGGTTCGCGCTGCTCGGCCTCGGCCTCGCCCCGGTCATGGTCGGCGCGACCGAGGTCATCGTCGGCAACGCCCCGCTGGAGCTCTCCGGTGTGGCCGGCGGTCTGCAGCAGGCCGCGATGCAGGTCGGCGGCGCGCTCGGCACGGCGGTGCTCGGCGCGGTCATGTCCTCCAAGGTCTCCAGCGCGTTCGCCCTGAACTGGACGGCCGCGGGGCTCCCGGGCGCGCCCGCGCCCGGTCTGGAGGAGGCCGCCGAGTTCGGCATGGTCCCGCCGCAGCTGGCCCAGGCGCCCCAGATGACCCCGGACATGCTCGACCAGATCGGTGGCGTCATCCACGACACCTTCCTCGACGGCATGGGCCTCGCGTTCACCGTCGCCGGTGTCGTCGCCGTCGTCGCGGCCCTGGTCGCCACGCTGACCAAGCGCGGCGAGAACGCGGAGGCGGGTGCGGGCGCGGCCCACATCTGACCTCCGACCTCGCGTTTCGTGTGCGCGACCGAAAGCCCCGTCGGGTCTGCCCGGCGGGGCTTTCACCTGTCCGGGTGAATCAAGCCTTGGCCTCTTCCCAACAGGCGGTGACGTCGGCCAGAGTTCTGATTACAGAGAGTTACGAAGAGAGTGACGAATCGGGGGGTTCACCGACATGAGCGCGAAGCACGCACGACCGGCTCACCTGCTTCTTCTGACCGCACTGGCGGTCACTCTGCTGACGGCGGCCACCGCCCCACCGGCGACCGCCGCGTCCACGGCCGCGTCCAGGCTCGGTGACTGCGGGCCCGGGCAGCTCTGCCTCTGGCCCAAGGAGGAGTTCCGGGGCCGGGCGTGGACGTACGAGCTGGCCGACACCGACGTCGACAGCTGCGTCGCCCTCCCTGCGGGCGTGAGCGCCAGGGCCCTCGCCAACCGGACGGGGCGGCCGGTCACCACGTACCAGTCGGTCCAGTGCGCGGAGACGGGCGAGTTCGAGACCTACCCCGGGCGCGGGACCTGGGTGCCCCGAAGTCCGTACGAGATCAGAGCCTTCAAGATCTGGGAGCGCTAGGAAGCTCCCCCTGCAGGGGCACGGCGCTCGGCACTCCGGTGGGCGCGGCGCTCGGCGCGGGGGCGGCGGCGGAGAGACGGGACAGCTCGGCGCGCAGCTCCCGCACCTCCGCGGTCAGCGCCTCCAGGAGTTCGGTCTGCCGGCGCTCGACGGCGTCGTCCCGCTCGAAGCGGGAGATGAACCAGGCGGCGATGTTGGCGGTCACCACACCGAGCAGGGCGATCCCGGAGAGCATCAGCCCCACCGCGAGGACGCGGCCGAGTCCCGTGGTCGGGGCGTGATCTCCGTACCCCACGGTCGTCATCGTGGTGAAGGACCACCAGACCGCGTCGCCGAGCGTCCTGATGTTGCCGTCCGGGGCGGACCGCTCCACCTGGAGCACGGCCAGCGAGCCGAACATCATCAGCCCGACCACCGCGCCCGCCACATAGGTGGTCAGCCTTATCTGCGGGGCCATCCGGGCCCGCCGGCCCACGAGGAGGAGCGTCGAGACCAGGCGCAGCAGCCGCAGCGGCTGCACCAGCGGCAGCAGTACGGCCAGCAGGTCCAGGGGGTGGTGGCGGACGAAGTGCCGCTTGCTGGGAGCCAGTGCCAGCCGGACGGCGTAGTCGAGCGCGAACGCACCCCACACCACCCACTCCACGGCCAGACAGAACTCGTGGATCCAGGGGGTGGCGTCCGGCGCCACGATCGGTACGGCGTAGGCAATGCCGAACGCCACTGCCAGGATCAGCAGTGGCGTCTGGGTGCGCTTCTCCCAGCGTTCCTTCATGCCGGGAATCGTATGGGGGGTGCGGGGGCGCACATGCCCCCGCACCCGCACCGCGCGCGTGCGCCGTTACGCGTCGCCTCCCGCGGCGCCCGGGTCGGCGGCCGCGACGTCGAGCAACTGGTAGCGGTCGATGGCCTGCTTGAGGGCCGACCGGTCGACCTTGCCCTCGCGGGCCAGCTCGGTGAGGACCGCGAGCACGATCGACTGGGCGTCGATGTGGAAGAAGCGGCGGGCCGCTCCCCGGGTGTCCGCGAAGCCGAAGCCGTCCGCGCCGAGCGAGGTGTACGTGCCCGGCACCCAGCGGGAGATCTGGTCCGGCACCGAGCGCATCCAGTCGGAGACCGCCACGAACGGGCCCTGCGCCGAGGACAGCTTGCGCGTCACGTACGGGACGCGCTGCTCCTCCTCCGGGTGGAGCAGGTTGTGCTGGTCGACCTCCACGGCCTCGCGGCGCAGCTCGTTCCAGGACGTGGCCGACCAGACGTCGGCGCGGACGTTCCACTCCTCGGCGAGGATCCGCTGCGCCTCCACCGCCCACGGCACGGCGACACCGGAGGCCATGATCTGCGCGGGGATCGCGCCGGCCTCGCCCGCCTTGTAGCGGTAGATGCCCTTGAGGATGCCCTCGGCGTCCACGTTCTCGGGCTCGGCCGGGTGCTGGATCGGCTCGTTGTAGACGGTCAGGTAGTAGAAGACGTCCTCGGCGTCGGGGCCGTACATCCTCTTCAGGCCGTCCTGGACGATGTGCGCGATCTCGAAGCCGAACGCCGGGTCGTAGGCGACACAGCCCGGGTTCGTCGAGGCCAGCAGGTGCGAGTGGCCGTCCGCGTGCTGGAGGCCCTCACCGGTCAGCGTCGTACGTCCCGCGGTGGCACCGAGCACGAAGCCGCGCGCGAGCTGGTCGGCCATCTGCCAGAACTGGTCGCCGGTCCGCTGGAAACCGAACATCGAGTAGAAGACATAGACGGGGATCAGCGGCTCGCCGTGCGTGGCGTAGGCCGAACCGGCCGCGATCAGCGAGGCCGTGCAGCCGGCCTCGGAGATGCCGTCGTGCAGCATCTGACCGGTCGGGGACTCCTTGTACGCCAGGAGCAGTTCGCGGTCCACGGCCTCGTACTGCTGGCCCAGCGGGTTGTAGATCTTGGCGCTCGGGAAGAACGAGTCCATGCCGAAGGTGCGGTACTCGTCGGGGGCGATCAGCACGAACCGCTTGCCGATCTCCTTGTCCCGCATCAGGTCCTTGAGCAGCCGGACGAAGGCCATCGTGGTGGCGATCGACTGCTGGCCGGAGCCCTTCTTCACCGGGGCGTAGGTCTTCTCGTCGGGGAGGACCAGCGGCTTCGCGCGCACCACACGCGTCGGGACGTACCCGCCGAGCGCCTTGCGGCGGTCGTGCATGTACTGGATCTCCTCGGAGTTCCGGCCCGGGTGGTAGTACGGCGGCAGGCCGCTCTCCAGCTGCGCGTCCGTGACCGGGATGTGCAGGCGGTCGCGGAAGCGCTTGAGGTCGTCGACCGTCAGCTTCTTCATCTGGTGGGTCGCATTGCGGCCCTCGAAGTTCGGGCCGAGCGTCCAGCCCTTGACGGTCTGCGCGAGCACCACGGTCGGCTGGCCCTTGTGGGCCTTGGCCGCCGCGAAGGCCGCGAAGATCTTCTTGTGGTCGTGACCGCCACGGCCCAGGTGCAGGATCTGGTGGTCCGACATGCCCTCGACCATCGAGCGCAGCCGCTGGTCGTCGCCGAAGAAGTGGTCGCGGATGTACGCGCCGGTCTCCGTGGCGTACGTCTGGAACTGGCCGTCGGGCGTGGTGTTCAGCTTGTTGACCAGGATGCCGTCGCGGTCCTGGGCCAGCAGCGGGTCCCAGGAGCGGTCCCAGATCAGCTTGATCACGTTCCAGCCGGCGCCGCGGAACTGCGACTCCAGCTCCTGGATGATCTTGCCGTTGCCGCGCACCGGGCCGTCGAGGCGCTGGAGGTTGCAGTTGACCACGAAGGTCAGGTTGTCCAGGCCCTCACGGGCGGCGATGGAGAGCTGGCCGAGCGACTCGGGCTCGTCCATCTCGCCGTCGCCGAGGAACGCCCAGACGTGCGAGTTGGAGGTGTCGGCGATGCCGCGCGCCTCCATGTAGCGGTTCATCCGGGCCTGGTAGATCGCGCCGAGCGGGCCGAGGCCCATCGACACGGTCGGGAACTCCCAGAAGTCCGGCATCAGCCGCGGGTGCGGGTACGAGGACAGGCCGTTCGGGAACTTCGACTTCTCCTGGCGGAACGCGTCGAGCTGCGTCTCGCCGAGCCGGTCGAGGAGATAGGCGCGGGCGTAGATGCCGGGCGAGGCATGGCCCTGGAAGAAGATCTGGTCGCCGCCGTCGCCCTCGTCCTTGCCCCGGAAGAAGTGGTTGAAGCCGACGTCGTACAGCGAGGCGGAGGAGGCGAAGGTGGCGATGTGGCCGCCGACCCCGATGCCCGGGCGCTGGGCGCGCGAGACCATCACCGCCGCGTTCCAGCGGGTCGCGTTGAGGACCTTGCGCTCGATCTCCTCGTTGCCGGGGAAGAACGGCTCGTCCCTGGTCGCGATGGTGTTGACGTAGTCCGTGCTGCGCATCTCCGGCACGGCGACGCGCTTCTCGCGGGCGCGCTCGATGAGCCGGAGCATCAGGTAGCGGGCCCGCTCGCGGCCTCGCTCGTCGACGGCGGCGTCGAGGGAGTCGAGCCATTCCTGGGTCTCTTCGGGATCAAAATCCGGGACCTGGCTGGGAAGGCCGCCAATGATGATCGGGTTGCGATCGGATCCGGAAGCCACGCTGTTCCTTCGCTGTTCGGTGGAGCCCACGGAGGCCGGGACGCCGGCCGGGAAGTCCATCGTGTACCCCGTCGGAGTCAAACGTCATCTCTACCGAGGGGTAACCCCCGTGGGGTGCCTGGGCGGGTCAAATCGCAACCTTACGCCCAACCCGCGCATGCGTTTCGTCAGAACGTTCGGCAGACTGAAGCCGCAGAAGTCGACAAAGCAGGACGAAGCGTGTGCCATATGTCACGGAGCGGAGTGGAACCGGCCCGGAAGATGCGGCGAGACGGCCCCAAACGTCACCGTTTCGGCGGTCTCGGCGGCCGGGTACTTGCGCGATCCGCCCCGCCCGTGTGGACTACGGCCAGTGCCGCGCGTACGCGCGTGGCCGAAGCATTTTCCGATACACGATCAGGAGGCAAGCCGTGAGCGCGACCGCGGACCACGCGGAGGAGCGGACCAACCCGGCAGCGAGGCTGGGGTTCGAGCCCGGACAGGTGGTCCAGGAGATCGGTTACGACGACGACGTCGACCAGGATCTCCGTGAAGGCATCGAGTCCACCATCGGTCAGGATCTCGTGGACGAGGACTACGACGACGTCGCCGACGCCGTCCTCCTCTGGTTCCGCGACGAGGACGGAGACCTCACCGACGCCCTGGTGGACGCCATCGGCTTCCTGGACGACGGCGGCAACATCTGGCTGCTGACGCCGAAGACCGGCCGCGACGGCTACGTCGAGCCGAGCGACATTCAAGATGCCGCGCAGACTGCTGGTCTCTCCCAGACCAAGAGCATCAGCGTCGCGAAGGACTGGTCGGGCACCCGCCTGGCCGCCCCGAAGCGCTGATCCCCACGCTGCACCGGAGCCCCCGCCGACCCGTTCGGCGGGGGCTCCGTGCGTCGGGGCGCTCACCTCGGGGGCCGTAGGGTGGGATCACTGATTCGGCCCAGTGAAGGGAATCGTCCGTCATGGCGATCGAGGTCGGGACCAAGGCCCCGGAGTTCGAGCTCAAGGACAACCACGGCCGCACCGTGCGCCTGTCCGACTTCCGCGGCGAGAAGAACGTGGTCCTGCTCTTCTACCCGTTCGCCTTCACCGGCGTCTGCGCCGGCGAGCTGGGCGAGCTGCGCGACAACCAGCCCCAGTTCGTCAACGACGACACCCAGCTCCTCGCCGTCTCCACCGACTCGATCCACACCCTGCGCGTCTTCGCCGAGCAGGAGGCCCTGGAGTACCCGCTGCTCTCCGACTTCTGGCGGCACGGCGAGGCCTCCCGCGCCTACGGCGTCTTCGACGAGGACAAGGGCTGCGCCGTCCGCGGCACCTTCATCATCGACAAGGAGGGTCTCGTCCGGTGGAGCGTCGTCAACGACCTGCCGGACGCCCGCGACATCGACGACTACGTCAAGGCGCTCGACACCCTCTGAGAACTCGACATCCTCCGAGAACCCGACACTCTCTGGGAACCGGGGCGAATCGTCTGTCCAGCTCGGGAACCCGTCACTAGGATCCACTCGTTGATCCGAATGCCAACGCACGACGGGGGCGCTGCCCCTGGAAACCACATGGAGGGACTCGTGGGAGTCAGCCTCAGCAAGGGCGGCAACGTCTCGCTGACCAAGGAGGCCCCTGGCCTGACCGCCGTCACCGTCGGTCTGGGCTGGGACGTCCGCACCACCACCGGTACGGACTTCGACCTCGACGCCAGCGCCATTCTGGTCAGCGCGGAGGGCAAGGTCCGCAACGACCAGGACTTCGTGTTCTTCAACAACCTGAAGAGCGCCGACGGCTCGGTCGAGCACACCGGTGACAACCTCACCGGCGAGGGCGAGGGTGACGACGAGCAGGTCAAGGTCAGCCTGGCCACGGTGCCCGCCGATGTCGCCAAGATCGTCTTCCCGGTCTCGATCTACGACGCCGAGAACCGCCAGCAGTCGTTCGGTCAGGTCCGCAACGCGTTCATCCGCGTCGTGAACCAGGCCGGCGGCGCCGAGATCGCCCGGTACGACCTCTCCGAGGACGCCTCGACCGAGACCGCCATGGTCTTCGGCGAGCTGTACCGCAACGGCGACGAGTGGAAGTTCCGCGCGGTCGGCCAGGGCTACGCCTCGGGCCTGCGCGGCATCGCCGCCGACTTCGGCGTCAACGTCTGAGTCGCGCACCACTGACACGTCCGGCGCCGCACACCCCGTGCGGCGCCGGACGTGCCTCACGAGCAGGGCCATGAACGGCACCAGCGGCACCAGCAGGACCACGAGCAGGACCATCGGCGGGACCACCGCAGCTTCACCGGGGAGGACACACACATGGGCGTCACGCTCGCCAAGGGAGGCAACGTCTCCCTCTCCAAGGCCGCACCCAACCTCACCCAGGTGCTGGTGGGCCTCGGCTGGGACGCGCGCTCCACCACGGGAGCCCCCTTCGACCTCGACGCCAGCGCCCTGCTGTGCCAGTCGGGCCGGGTGATCGGAGACGAGTTCTTCGTCTTCTACAACAACCTCAAGAGCCCCGAGGGCTCCGTCGAGCACACCGGTGACAACCTCACCGGCGAGGGTGACGGCGACGACGAGTCGCTCATCGTGGACCTGGTCAAGGTCCCGGCCCACTGCGACAAGATCGTCTTCCCGGTCTCCATTCACGACGCCGACAACCGTGGCCAGACCTTCGGCCAGGTCAGCAATGCCTTCATTCGCGTGGTGAACCGCGCGGACGGCCAGGAACTCGCCCGCTACGACCTCTCCGAGGACGCCTCCACCGAGACCGCGATGATCTTCGGCGAGCTGTACCGGTACGGCGGCGAATGGAAGTTCAGGGCGGTGGGGCAGGGGTACGCGTCCGGCCTCCGGGGCATCGCTCTAGACTTCGGGGTCAACGTTTCGTAAAGCCGCGTACTTAAGACGATGGGGTAGACAGTGGTACTGAAAACCTTCGGCTGGTCGTTCGCCATCACGGCGCTCGGTCTGGTCGCAGCGGTGTTCTACGGGGGGTGGGAAGCGTTCGGGATCGTCGCGATCCTGTGCGTCCTCGAGATCTCGCTGTCCTTCGACAACGCGGTGGTCAACGCCGGAATCCTGAAGAAGATGAATGCCTTCTGGCAGAAGATCTTCCTCACGATCGGCATTCTGATCGCCGTCTTCGGCATGCGGCTGGTCTTCCCCGTCGTCATCGTCGCGATCAGCGCCAAGATCGGCCCCATCGAGGCCGTCGATCTCGCGTTCAACGACGCCGAGCGCTACGAGCAGCTCGTGACCGACGCGCACCCGTCGATCGCTGCCTTCGGCGGAATGTTCCTGCTGATGATCTTCCTCGACTTCATCTTCGAGGACCGCGACATCAAGTGGCTCGGCTGGCTCGAGCGGCCGCTGGCCAAGCTCGGCAAGATCGACATGCTGTCGGTCTGCATCGCCCTGATCGTCCTGGCGATCAGCGCCATGGCCTTCGCCCCCGAGGCCCACCAGCACGCCGGGCACGCCGACAAGACGTCGACCGTCCTGCTCTCGGGCGTCCTCGGCCTCATCACGTACCTGATCGTCGGCGGTCTCTCCGGCTTCTTCGAGAACAAGCTGGAGGAGGAAGAGGAGCGCGAGCACGAGGCCGAGGAAGAGGCCAAGCGCGAGGGCAAGAAGGTCTCCGCCGTGCAGCTGGCCGGCAAGGCCGCCTTCTTCATGTTCCTCTACCTCGAGGTCCTCGACGCGTCGTTCTCCTTCGACGGTGTCATCGGCGCCTTCGCCATCACCAACGACATCGTCCTGATGGCGCTCGGCCTCGGCGTCGGTGCCATGTACGTCCGTTCGCTGACGGTCTACCTGGTCCGCCAGGGCACCCTCGACGACTACGTCTACCTCGAGCACGGCGCCCACTACGCCATCGGCGCCCTCGCCATGATCCTCATGGTCAGCATCCGGTACCAGATCCCCGAGCTCGTCACCGGCCTCATCGGTGTCGCCCTCATCGGCTGGTCCTTCTGGTCCTCCGTCCGCCGCAACAGGGCCCTGGCGGCGGCCGAGGGAAACGCTGACTCCCCGGGCAAGACCGAGGTGTCGTCCGGGGTGTGACACCCCGGGCAATGAGGAACGCTTCACTGCGGGGCGGCCGGTGCACCCGGCCGCCCCGTCGCGTATGACCAGGTTTCGAGTGGGGGGTGGGGCGCATGGGCTTCTGGGACGGCCTGTTTCCGGGGAGGGCGTGGGCGCAGTTCGATTCGGGCAGCGCCGCCAGCAACTCCATCGACCTGACCAAGCGCCGCCCGACGGTCTCCCTCACCCAGCAGGGGGCCGCCACCGGCAATCTGCGCGTCAACCTCTCCTGGCGGATGCGCACCTCCGACATCGAGGGCCGCTCCCGGCAGAGCGGCCGGCTGCTGCGGCACCCCTCGAAGCTCTTCAAGCCCGAGGTCGTCCAGGCGCACACCCAGAGCATGGTCAACGTCGACCTGGACCTCGGCTGCCTGTACGAGCTGGCCGACGGCAGCAAGGGCGTCGTCCAGCCGCTCGGCGGCTTCTTCGGATCGCTGAACGCCGCGCCGTACGTGAACCTGAGCGGTGACGACCGGTTCGGCGGCTCCTCCGGCGAGACGATCTTCGTCAACCTCGACCACCGCGACGAGATCAAGCGGCTGCTCTTCTTCGTCTACATCTACGACCAGACCCCGGCCTTCGACCGCACCCACGCCAAGGTGACGCTCTACCCGAGCAACGGGCCGCGGATCGAGATCGAACTCGACGAGCGCGCCCCGCAGGCCCGCTCCTGCGCCGTCTTCAGCGTCGAGAAGGTCAAGGACGAGCTGATCGTCCGCCGCGAGGTCAAGTTCGTCTACGGCTTCCAGGCCGAGCTGGACCGGCTCTACGGCTGGGGTCTGCAGTGGGGACGCGGCTACAAGACCAAGGCCTGACCGCCTGTGTCAGGGGCGGAGGAACTGGGGGCCCATCGGCGGCAGCCGGAAGTTCGGGTCCGGGGCGTGCGCGGCGGCAGCGGCCGGCTGCGGATAGCCGTAACCCGGGCGGTCGCCCGAGACCGGCTGCGGATAGCCGTAGCCGGGCGGCCCGGAGACCGGGGGAGTGGTCGGCTGCGGCGGCACGGACACCGGTACGGGAGGTGCGGCAGGCGCGGGCCCGGCGCCGGCCCCGGGAGCCTGGACGACCGTCGCGTCGAGGTCCACGGGCGTGGCCGGATCCTGGCCCCGCGCAGGGGCGTCCTGGCCCCGCGCGGGGGCGGAGCCGGAGTCCGGCGCCGTACCGGCCCCGGAAGCCTCCTCCGTGCCCTCGTCGACGGAGATCCCGAAGTCGGTGGCGAGGCCGACGAGCCCGGTCGGATAGCCCTGGCCGACCGCGCGGAACTTCCAGCCGTCCCCGCGCCGGTACAGCTCGCCGCAGATGATGGCGGTCTCCTCGCCCGTCTCCGCCTTCACGTCGAACAGGGCCAGCGGCTCGCGGTCCGCTGCGGTCGCGTCGTAGAGCAGGATCCGCAGGTCGGAGACGCGCCGGAAGGTGTCGCCGTCCGAGGAGGCCGCGATCACCACCTGGTCGACCGACGGGTCGAGCCCGCCCAGCTCGGCCTCCACCGTGTCCGTGAGCCCCTCGGCCACACGCTTCTTCGGCAGCCGCCGCACCAGGCCCGAAGGGTGGCGCGGCTGGTTGTAGAAGACGAAGTCCTCGTCGGAGCGCACGCGCCCGTCGGCGCCGAGCAGCAGCGCCGAGGCGTCCACGTCGGGGACCCCGGGGCCCGGGGTCCAGCGGAGCACGGCCCGTACGGCCGCGGTGTCGAGAGGGACGTTGGAGCCCTTCAGCATCGCGTGCGTCATGACCGTCATCCTGCCTTCCCGCCCGCCCGCCGGACAACGCGGGGGCCGTACGGAACCGCGCGTCGCGCCGGATCGGGCTGCGCGAGGCATGTGACGGATACGGACGAGTTACCTGGATTTCATACACGCGGGGAACTAAGGACACCCGCACCTACGTACTATTACCGGCCACATGTTGTCAGGGCCCGCAGGAGCAGTCGGGGGATTCATATGCGTCATTTCGGGCACATCCCGGCCTCCACACGGGCCGGACTCTTCCACCAGGAGCCCGCCGAGTTCACGGCGGACTCTCCCGCCGGCACGCTCGCCGTGGCCCTGGGAGCCACCCTCTACAGCCCGGCGACCCGCCCGCGCCTCGCCGACGACGTGCGCAAACAGGCCGCGCGCGGGGTCGTCTCCATGGTGCTCTGCCTGGAGGACTCCATCGCCGACGCCGACGTGGAGGCCGCCGAGAGCAACCTGGTCCACCAGTTCGCCGAGCTCGCCCGCGCCGAGGCGGACGGCACCGGTCCCGACACACCCCTGCTCTTCATCCGGGTCCGTGAGCCCCACCAGATCACCGACCTGGTCAGGCGCCTCGGAGACACCGTCCGTCTGCTGTCCGGATTCGTACTGCCCAAGTTCACCGAGACCCGCGGCCGGGCCTTCCTGGAGGCCCTCACCACCGCCGAGCGGTCCAGCGGCAGAAGACTCTTCGCCATGCCCGTCCTGGAGTCGCCCGAGCTGCTCCACCTGGAGACCCGCGCCGACACCCTCGCGGGCATTGCCGCCACCGTCGACAAGTACCGGCACCGGGTCCTCGCGCTGCGCCTCGGCGTCACCGACTTCTGCTCCGCGTACGGGCTGCGCCGCTCGCCCGACATGACGGCCTACGACGTGCAGCTCGTCGCGCATGTCATCGCCGACGTCGTCAACGTCCTCGGCCGCTCCGACGGCACCGGCTTCACCATCACCGGACCCGTCTGGGAGTACTTCCGGCTCGGCGAGCGGATGTTCAAGCCCCAGCTGCGCCGCAGCCCCTTCCTGGAGGGCCGCGCCGAGGACCTGCGCACCGCGCTCATCGAACACGACCTCGACGGGCTGCTGCGCGAGATCGAACTCGACCGGGCCAACGGCCTGCTCGGCAAGACCTGCATCCACCCCACCCATGTGGTGCCGGTGCACGCACTCTCCGTGGTCAGCCACGAGGAGTGGAGCGACGCGCAGGACATCCTGTGCCCCGAACGCGGCGGGGGCGGAGTGATGCGCTCCGCGTACACGAACAAGATGAACGAGGTGAAGCCGCATCGCGCGTGGGCCGAACGGACCCTCATGCGCGCCGAGGTCTTCGGCGTCGCCCACGAGGACGTCGGCTTCGTCGATCTGCTCACCGCCGGCCTGGCCGGCTGACGGAAGGTGAACCGGAACGTGGTCCGGAACGTGATGTGGTCGGGAACGTGGGTCGCCGAGCGGCTCGGCGTCGAGCTGGAGGGCGACGAGCGGCTCCCGGACATGCTGGGCCTCGCGCTGCGCCGCAACCCCAGGCGGGCACATCTGCTGGTCTCCAACGTGCTCGGCAAGCACGTGCCGCAGCGGCCGAGCGTCGTCCACGGCTCCGGCCACGCGCTCGGTGTGCGCGTGCGCGAGCTGCTCGGCGACGAGGAGGCGGCCCGGGCCGTGGTCCTCGGGTACGCGGAGACGGCCACCGGCCTCGGCCACTCCGTGGCGGACGGCCTCGGCCACGCCCCGTACCTGCACTCCACCCGGCGGCCCGTCGACGGCGTGCCGAGCGCGGGCGGCTTCGAGGAGTCCCACTCGCACGCCACCTCCCACCTCCTGCTCCCCGAGGACCCGAAGCTGCTCGCGGGGGAGGGGACGCTGGTCCTCGTCGACGACGAGTTCTCCACCGGCAACACGGTCCTCAACACCATCCGCGACCTGCACGCGCGCTACCCCCGCGAGCGGTACGTGGTCGTCGCCCTCGTCGACATGCGCTCCGCCGCCGACCTCGGCCGCCTGGCCGGCTTCGCCCAGGAGATCGGCGCCCGCGTCGACCTCGTGACCGGCGCGGCCGGCACCGTACGGCTCCCGGACGGCGTCCTGGAGAAGGGCCAGGCACTGGTCGCCGCGCACGAGACCGCGTACGAGACCGGGGCCGGGGCAGGAGGGGACGGGGCAGGGCACGGGCCCGCGCCCGTCCGGGCGGCCTCCACGGCCTCCACGGCCCCCACGCGGGTCGAGCTCGGCTGGCCCGCCGGCGTCCCGGACGGCGGCCGCCACGGCTTCCGCGCGGACCACGCAGCCGCCCTCGACGAGGCCCTGCCGACGATGGCCGCGAGGCTGGACGCGGCCCTCGGCGGCGCCCGCCGGGTGCTCGTCCTCGGCTTCGAGGAGCTGATGTACGCGCCGCTGCGGCTCGCCGGCGCCCTGGAGGACGCCGGACGGGACGTCGCGTACTCCACGACCACCCGCTCGCCCGTCCTCGCCGTCGACGACCCGGGCTACGCGATACGGACCCGGCTCGTCTTCCCCGCCCACGACACGCCCGCGGACGGCCCCGGCGAGCGGTACGCGTACAACGTGGCCGGCGCCGGCTTCGACGCGGTCGTGGCCGTCGTCGACTCGGTCGCCGACACCCCGGAACTGCACGCCCCGGACGGCCTGCTCGCCCAGCTCGCGGGCCACATCCCGCAGGTGCTGCTCGCGGTGGTCCCGTCGTACGTACCGGCGCCCGTACCGGCGCCCGCCCCCGTCAGGGGCACCCCGGAGGTCACCGCCTCCCACGCCTCTCACGCTTCCCAGGCTCCGCAAACTTCCGAAGCTTCCGAAGCTCCCGAAAGGAGCTCCATGCTGCCCGAGCCCCTCCGCGGCCCCGCCTTCTCCTCGTACGCCCCCGAGGAGGTCGGCTGGCTGCTCCAGGACCTCTCGGACGTCGAGCTCGAGGCCCCGACCGAGGAGCGCGAGGAGGCGATCCAGAGCGGCGGCGCGCACTACGCCGAGTCGCTGCCGGTCGAGTACCAGCCGAGCCCCCAGTACCAGGAGCTGTTCCACGCCGCCCTGGAGACCTCCGCCGCCCGGATAGCCCGCGCGGTCGGCACCGTCACCGAGACCGTCCTCGCGGAGAAGAAGGGCACGCCCGTGCTCGTCTCCCTCGCCCGGGCCGGCACCCCGGTCGGCGTCCTCATGCGCCGTTGGGCCCAGGCCCGGCACGGCCTCGACCTGCCCCACTACGCCGTCTCCATCGTGCGCGGCCGCGGCATCGACGCCAACGCGCTGCGCTGGCTCGCCGCCCACCACGACCCGGCCGACGTCGTGTTCGTCGACGGCTGGACCGGCAAGGGCGCCATCACCCGCGAACTGGCCGAGGCGCTCCGCCCGTTCCCCGGCTTCGACCCCGAGATCGCGGTCCTCGCCGACCCGGGCTCCTGCGTCCGCACCTACGGCACCCGCGAGGACTTCCTCATCCCCTCCGCCTGCCTCAACTCGACCGTGTCCGGCCTGATATCGCGGACCGTCCTGCGCGCCGACCTCGTCGGCCCGGACGACTTCCACGGCGGAAAGTTCTACCGCGAGCTGGCCGGCGCCGATGTCTCGGGCGCCTTCCTCGACGCCGTCGCCGCCCACTACGACGAGGTCGCCGAGGACGTCGACACCGCGGTCAAGGAACTCCTCGCCGCCGACCGCACGCCCACCTGGGAGGGCTGGGCGGCCGTCGAGCGGATCAGCGAGGAGTACGGCATCCACGACGTCAACCTGGTCAAGCCCGGCGTCGGCGAGACCACCCGGGTCCTGCTGCGCCGCGTGCCCTGGAAGATCCTCGCGAAGCGCGGCGCGGGCGCCGACCTCGCCCACGTACGCCTCCTCGCCGAGCAGCGCGGAGTCCCCGTCGAAGAGGTCGACGACCTGCCGTACACCTGCGTGGGTCTGATCCATCCACAGTTCACAAGGGGCGCCACGGGCGCCGACGGAAAGACGGTGGTCTCGCAGTGACGTCGGTGAACAGCACGGTGATGGTCGCGAGCGACCTCGACCGCACGCTGATCTACTCCTCGGCCGCGCTCGCGCTCGGCATGCCGGACGCGCAGGCGCCCCGGCTGCTCAGCGTCGAGGTGCACGAGTCCAAGCCGCTCTCGTACCTGACCGAGGAGGCGGCAGGCCTCCTGGAGCGGCTGGCCGGCGAGGCCGTCTTCGTCCCCACGACGACCCGCACCCGCAAGCAGTACCAGCGCATCCAACTCCCCGGCCGCCGGCCGGCGTACGCGATCTGCGCCAACGGCGGGCACATCCTCGTCGACGGCGTCGCCGACCGCGACTGGCACGCCTCCGTGGTGCGCAGGCTCGCCGAGGAGTGCGCGCCGCTCTCCGAGATCCGCGCGTACTTCACCGCGACCACCGACCTGTCCTGGGTGCGCAAGCACCGGGTGGCCGAGGATCTCTTCGCGTACCTCGTGGTCGAGCGCGAGCGGATGCCGCAGGAGTGGCTGAAGCGGTTCGAGGAGTGGGCGGACGAACGCGGCTGGACGGTCTCGCTCCAGGGCCGCAAGGTGTACGCGGTGCCGAAGCCGCTCACCAAGAGCGCGGCGATGCGCGAGGTCGCCCGGCGCTGCGGCGCCGGCCTCGTCCTGGCCGCCGGTGACTCGCTCCTCGACGCGGACCTGCTGCTCGCCGCCGACCGGGCCTGGCGCCCGGGCCACGGCGAGCTGGCCGACACGTCCTGGACGGCGCCGCACCTCGACGTGCTCGCCGAGCGGGGCGTGGCGGCCGGTGAGGAGATCCTCCGCCGCTTCCGTACGGCGGTCGCCGAACACCGGGCGTCGTCGGCCACGCTGCCGGGACAGACCGTCAACGGTTCCCCCGCCGCGCTCCCCGACCAGACCTGAGCAGCCGGGTCGCCACGAAGGCCAGGACGGCGGCGGCCGCGACGACGAGCACCACCTTCGAGTAGACGGACACGTAACCGGTGACCTGGTCCCAGTTGTCACCGAGCGCGTGACCGGCGAGCACGAAGGTGGTGTTCCAGATCGCGCTGCCGAGGGCGGTCAGCACGAGGAAGGTCGGCAGCGGCATGCGTTCCACGCCGGCCGGCACCGAGATGAGGCTGCGGAAGATCGGCACCATCCGGCCGAAGAACACGGCCTTCGTACCGTGCCGGACGAACCACGCCTCGGTCCGTTCGATGTCGGAGACCTTCACCAGCGGCAGGCGGGCCGCGATCGCGACGGTCCGCTCGCGGCCGAGGAGCGCGCCGACACCGTAGAGCGCGAGCGCGCCGACGACGGAGCCGGCCGTGGTCCACAGCAGCGCGGCGAGCAGCCCCATCCGGCCGCCGGCTGCGGCGAACCCGGCGAGAGGCAGGATGACCTCGCTCGGGATGGGCGGGAAGAGGTTCTCCAGTGCGACGGCGATCCCGGCGCCGGGCGCGCCGAGCGTGTCCATGAGGCTGTTGATCCAGTCGTCCATGAACTCCACGCTAGGAACCGGGGCAGGCCCGGCGGACTGAAGGCGACCGCACGACAGAGTGCGGTTTTCCGCAGTGCGCACGGCGCCGTCGCCGGGCTAGCGTGACGGCTCATGACGAACGAACCGGACCGCCCGACGACCGCGGAGAGCGGCGACCGGTCACGGTGGCGGCGTGCGGGTGCGGGCATGGGTGCGGGCCCGGGCATAGGTATTGGCGCGGGCACGGGTGCGGGCAAGGGCATGGGTGTGGGCGCGGGCACGGGCGTGGGTGCGGGTGTGGGTGCGGGCACGGGCACCGGTGTGGGCACGGGCACGCGCATGGGCGTGGGCGTCGCGGCGCGGTGGGGGTGGCTCGCCCCGCGGCTCGGCCGGTGGATCCGATGGGCGATCGGCCTCGCGTCGGGCGCCGGGACCGCCGTCGTCGAGCTGCTCGGCAGCCTCCTCTTCGGCCTCGTCCTGCTGCCCACGTCCGCCTGGCCGCGAGGCAGGCGCGCCGTACTGCGCGCGGCCACCGCCGCCGCGCACACCCTCACCCGCGTCGAGCGGGCCCGCCTCGGCCGCCTTCTCGACGTGCGCGTCCCGCCGGTCCACCAGGAGGGCGCCGCCCTGCGTCACCTCGCGGCACGCTGGCCCGTCGGGCTCCTCGGCGGTGTCGTCCTCGGCTGCGCCGCCTACGGCCTCCTCCTCGGCTTCTTCGGCTTCCTCGGCTGGCTGGTCACCGACATCGAGCACCCCTTCCTCGTCGCCGTCAGCGGTGTCGGCGGCTTCTTCCTGCTCTTCCTCTCCGCCCAGGGCGCCCTGGGCGTCGTCGCCCTGGAGGACAGACTGGCCCGTCACTTCCTCGGCCCCAGCCCCGCCGACGCGCTGGAGGCCAGGATCGCCCAGCTCGCGACGAGCCGGGCCGAGGTGATGGACGTCGTCCACGACGAGCGGCGGCGGATCGAGCGCGACCTCCACGACGGCGTCCAGCAGCGGCTCGTGGCGCTCGGCATGCTCCTCGGCCGGGCCCGCCGCCTCCGGGCCCGCGACCCCGAGGCCGCCGACGCGCTGCTGCTCCAGGCCCACGAGGAGAGCCGCCGGGCGCTGGCCGAACTGCGCGAGGTGGCCTGGCGGGTCCACCCGGCCGTCCTCGACGAGGGCGGTCTGCGGGCGGCCCTTGAGGCGGTCGCCGAACGGAGCCCGCTGCCGGTGGCCCTCGGCTACGCGGTGGAGCGGCCGCTCCCCAGGGCGGTGCGGACGGTCGCGTACTTCCTCGTCTCGGAAGCCGTCACCAATGTGGTCAAGCACGCGGGCGCGACCAGGATCGACGTACAAGTAGCACTGGAGGGCGAGGAGTTGAGCGTACGAGTGGCGGACGACGGGGCGGGCGGGGCGGACCCGTCCGGCAGCGGTCTCAGCGGGCTCGCGAGCCGGGCGGCCGCGCTGGACGGGCGGTTCGCGGTGGACAGCCCGGCGGGCGGGCCGACGGTCGTACGGGCGGTCCTGCCGTGCGCGTGATCCTGGCGGAGGACTCCACGCTGCTGCGGGAGGGGCTCGTACGGCTCCTGGCCGAGGAGGGCCACGAGGTGACGGCGGCCGTCGGCACCGGGACCGAACTGCTCGCGGCGGTCCGCTCGGACCCGCCGGACGTGGTCGTCGCCGACGTCCGGATGCCGCCCACGCACACCGACGAGGGGCTGCGGGCGGCCCTGGAGATCCGGCGGGAGCTGCCGGGGGTCGGGGTGCTCGTCCTGTCGCAGTACGTGGAGCGGCGGTACGCCACCGAGCTGCTGACGGGCGAGTCGGGCGCGGTCGGCTATCTACTCAAGGACCGGGTGGCGCAGGTGGACGAGTTCCTCGACGCCCTGGAACGGGTCGGCGAGGGGCGGACGGCGTTCGACCCGGAGGTCGTCCGCAGACTGCTCGTCCGCACCTCGCACACCGATCCGCTCGCCCGGCTGACGCCCCGGGAGGGCGAGGTGCTCGCGGCGATGGCGCAGGGACACACGAACGCGGCGATCGCCGGCCGGCTGCACGTGTCGCGGAGCGCGGTGGAGAAACACATCAACGCGATCTTCGACAAGCTGGAGCTGACGGGCCGGGGCGAGGGGTACAGCAGACGGGTCCTGGCGGTCCTGCGCTACCTGGGCAGCTGACTGCCTACCGCCGCGAGGCGCCCTCCCGCCTACCGTCGCGAGGTGCCGCTATCCGCAGCACCCACCCCCGCAGCACCCACCGCCACCGCCACCCCCACCACCGTTCGCCGTCGGCTGGGCGGTCCCCCCGACGGCGACGGCGGACAGCAGCTTGACGGTGTCCTCGTGCCCGGCCGGGCAGGACGCGGGGGCGGAGGACTCGGCCATGGGCCGGTTGAGCTCGAAGGTGTCTCCGCAGGAGCGGCAGCGGTACTCGTAACGAGGCATGGGAACGAGGTTAGCGGTGTCCGCCGCCCTGGCCACCGCCCCGGTCCTCGCGGATCTGCTCGACGACGTGCGCGGCGGAGGCGCGGATGGCCTCCAGCTCGGTGAGGAAGTGCCAGTAGTCCGGGTGGCGGCCTTCCTCCAGCGAGTGCACGGCCCGGTCGAGCCGTGCGACGGCGTCGTCGAGGGGGCGCGCGTGGCGGGGGTCGGGGGTGTTCCGGCCCGCCATGGCGAGGCGCTGGGCGTCGCGGACGGCGAACCGGGCGCGGTCGATCTCGGCCTTCGGGTCCTTGGCGACGGCGTTCAGACGGCGAAGCCGGTCGCCGGCGGCGGAGACGGCCTCGTCGGTGGAGTTCAGGAGGGCCCGGGCGGTGGCGAGGAGGCTCGTGGCGTCCGGCCACCGCTGCTCGTCGCGGGCCTTGGCGGCCTCGGTGAGCTTCTCCTCGGCCTTGCGGACCGTCTCGGCGGCCTGGTCGGGCACGTGCTGCAGATCCTGCCAGCAGGCGGCGGAGAAACGGCGGCGGAGCTCGGAGAGGACGGGTTCGACGCCACCGGCCCGAGTGGTGAGCGCCTCGGCGCGGGTACGGAGGGAGACGAGGCGCTTGCCGGTCTCGGCGGCCCGCTCGGGGAGCCGCTCGGCCTCGGTGCGGACGGCCTCGGCGTCGCGCAGGACGCGGTCGGCGCGCTGGAGGGTCTCGGCGACGCCGTGGCGGCCTGCGCCCTCGTTGAGCCGGGTCAGCTCGGGGCCGAGGCGGGCGAGCCTGGTGGCGAGGTCGTCGGCCCGGAGCCCGGCCTCGCGGGCGGTGTCGAGCGCGGTGCTCGCGGCCCGCAGCGCCTGTCGCGCCCGCTCGACGGCCGGGGCGAGCCGGGCGAGCTGGGTCTCGGCCGTGTCGAGGAGGGGCCGCAGTCCTTGCTCGAACCGGTCGAGCTCGCCCTTGACCCGGACGAGCTCCTCCTTGGCACGGGTCAGCTCCGTACGGGCGCGGTTGGCGGTGGCCGCGTCGAGCTCGTCACGGTCGAGGTCGTGGGCGTCGACGGCGGTGATGTAGGCGTGGCTGACCTCGTCGATGCGCCGGCCGAGGGCGGCGAAGCCGTCGACGGCCCGGCGGGCGCCGGGGGAGTCGTCGACGGCGGTGATCGTCTCGATCGAGATCCGCAGATCGCGCTGGGCGGTGTCCAGCTCGTAGAACGCGGCGGCGGCGTCGTCCTTGGCGGCCTGCGCCTCGGCCCGCTGACTCTCCCCGCGCCCACCGAACCAGCGCCGGTTGCCCCCGCTGGCGAAGGCGGCGGGCAGCAGCCCGAGCACAAGCAGCGGGAGCACGAGGGCAAGCGGCGCGGCTCCCCGGCCCCCGCCCGCCCCCGAGGTCACGGCGCTCGTGGATGTACCCCTACGGTGAGTCGCCGCCACGTCCCTCTCCCGCGCTGTCGTCCGCCCTGCCCCGGTCCGGGTTCATTCTCCCACCAGGTAAGGACGAACACACGAGCCCGTCAGTTCGCGCTGCGGACGACGACTTCCCCGTTGTCGCTGCGCGCGGTCACGACATGGGGGCTGCCCTTCCGGGTGGGCACGTCGACCCGGACGCTCCCGTTGTCGCTGCGCCCGTCGACGTCGTAGTCGGCGGAAGAGGGCAACACGAGATCGACCTCCCCGTTGTCACTGAAGGCCTCGACCTTCGAGGGCACGGAGTCGAGCACGATGCGCACGGCCCCGTTGTCGGACCGGGCGACGACCCGCCCCGAGGTGGTGCCGCCCTCGACGACGACCTCGCCGTTGTCGCTGGTCAGATCGAGGGCCCCGGAGGAGCCCCGGACGAGGACGGCGCCGTTGTCGGACCGTACCTTCAGGTCCGTGTCGAACCCCGAGGCCGTCACCTGCCCGTTGTCGTCCTCCACGGTGACGGCGACGCCCCGGGGCACCTGGATCCGATGAACGGACTCACAGTCCGAGGCAACGGCATCGCACTCGACCCGCAGCGTGAGCCGCCCGTCCTCGAGCCCCCACGTCGCGTCGGGCCCGTCGCCCATGAACACCCACCCGTCGACCTGCCGGCTGACCCGCACGTCCTTGATGTCGGCGGGCTCGATCTCCAGCTCGGAGTCGTCGGAATCGACGACGAGCGTGTCCCCGGAGAAGGCGAAGCTCTTCTTCTCGACGGGAGCCCCGTCCACCTCGGCACCCCCGCACCCGGCCACCCCCAGCACGACCACCCCGACCCCGACCGCAGCCCGCACCCGAAACCCCCGACGACCACCCACGCCAACCCCCATCCCGACAACCCGACCCTCCCAACCTACGCACGGCCCCCACCCCGCACGATCCGGCGACCCACCCCCTCGATGGTGGGGCTATCCCCCGTGAACAACCGGTTTGCGGGACCCACCCATGAGCCATGTACGCTGTTGCCTCACTCCACGGGTGCGTAGCTCAGGGGTAGAGCGCTGCTCTTACAAAGCAGATGTCGGCGGTTCGAAACCGTCCGCGCCCACCAGTGCAAAGGCCCCCTACCGAATCTTGGTAGGGGGCCTTTGACGGTAGAGGCCGACGGCAGGAGTGGGAGCCGGGCGGGTCGTGGGGGAGAGCGGCCGACCGATCGAGTGGCGGTGAAACGCCTGCTCCGACGGACTCACGGGCTGCGCGGCAGTGATCAACAATTCAGCACGCCTGGGATTGTCGCCCAAGGTGATCGTTGATGAGCTTGATATCCCTTTTGTCCTTTTCTCGATTGGATCTCATCTTCCACTCCAGGACTTCAGAGAGGGGGCAGAAGGGAATCCCTTGCACCAGTTGTGCGGATTCGATCAACTCATCGGTGTCGCGCGCGCCGGGGAGCCAGCGGTCGAAGATCTCGATGTCGCCCTCGAACAGCACCACCATCAAGCCGTGACCTGAGGGTGGAACCTTCGCTTCGGCGTTCCGCAACGCGATCTTCCAGGCGTCTCCCCGTGCCACGACATCAAGGTCGCTCACGTCCTGCCTGAGGCCGTGCGCGAGCAGGGGGCCGCTCCCGGCCACTACGTAGTCGGCCGGTGGCAGGTGCAGATCCAGCAGTTCCCGAACGAAAGGGTGCTGCCTGAGCTCCAAAGACCCTCCTAGAGGACAGGTAGCCCCACTGCTGCGCGTGCAGCCACGCTCATGACCATTGCTGCGATGACGCTCGCCAGCGTACCGATGAGGAAGTACTTCGACGCGTGGTTGACGTGGTCCACCGGAGCGCGCGCCAGCGCCTTTGCCGCCAGTACCAGGGCCGCGGCCTCAGGCTGACCTGCGGCGAGAAAGGCGAACAGCAGGCCGCGTTCGACGAGGCCGATGGTTCTGCCACCGCTTCGGATCAGAGTCAACGCCGACTCTCTGTTCGGGCCGTCCGGCAGGCTGTAGACCTCCTCCACCACGGGGTCGGTCACGGCCTTGACCAGAGCACCCCCACCGAAGACGGCGATGAGCATGGCCGACAACATCACGGCGACCGTGTCATTCCGCAGCAGCTCAGAGCCGACCTGAGAGGCGGTGGACCAAGCGGTCCATACGCCCCAGAGCACCCCGGCCGTCACGGCTGCGGCGCCAATTCGTTTGGTGGTGCTTGTCGTCCCTGAGATCAGTGACGTTGTGATGGAGAAGCCAAGGGATGGCGTGGATGTCGACCGGAGAAGCAGGGTGAATCCCAGCGCCAGGAGCGCTGCCGAGATCAAGGCACTCCAGGACTTCACTCCGTCGAGATAGGGACCGACGACGTAGCCGCCGTAGGCGAGTGTGAACGCAACGGCTGCTCCAGGCCGCGTTGTGAACCACTTGCGCTCCCAGGACACGACTAACGGTGCTGCCAGCCCCAAGAAGACTCGCGCTGCCTCCAAGGCTCCCCCAACTCCCCTTGCTGTTAAGCATTTTCGGCTCGACGCAAGATCCTAGCCGCCAGCGACAGTTCGCCACCCCAGTGATGGTGCGGACGCGCAGCAACGGACGACTTCGCAGTGCGCGTGCCATCCTGGCGACGGTCTCAGAGGGGAGTCGGCGCACCGGATGTCGGCGGTTCCAAACCGTCGGCGACCGCCAGCGCGAAGGCCCCGTGCCGATCGCGGCGGGGGACTTTGCATAAGGTGAGCCATGGCTAGCAACAAGTACGGTGCTCTGTGCGCAGCTGAGTTGTGCGCGACCTTCGTGCCGCCCGGCGGTGGCATCCTTGTTCGCGGTGAGAACGGCTGGCTCACCTACTGTCCCGACGACGACCCGGCTCTCGGTCCGCGCAGGTTCTCGGTAGATCCTGAGGAAGGCGACCACGAACCGATGGTCGCCTTCCTCCACGCTCGCCTCGATGAGGAGGAGGACACTGCCGGAGCCGCGGGGGTCACGGACTGGCGGCACTGGCCGGCCCGTAGTCAGAGAGTCGTCGATGATCACGGCGAGCTGGTTGTCGCCTGTCCACTGCGGGACGTTGCCGATCAGATCGCCACCTGGGGGCCGATGTCCGTCGTGGCGAACGTCGAAGCCCGGCGCATGGTGCTTGACCTGTACGAACAGGCCACGGTCGGCCCCGTACGCGATGCCCATCGCGAGGCGGTCCGGGCATTGGTGATGGCGTACCGCGATCACGTGGACTATGACACCGCCTGGACTTTGCGGAATCGGGTGGGTGGGTGACCGCCGCGCCGAACCGATCGTGGCGCGGGCCTTCGTCCGCGCCCAGTATCACCACGGGCTGGGGCATGTGCACGCCCACGTCTTGGCGTGTGCGGCCTGATCTGCACAGGCGATCCCCCTTTTGATGCGGTTGCACGCGCTCCTTTCGGTTGCCGTGGCCTGCCCGGACGGGTTCGGAAGTGGAATCCGATAGCAGCGGTTGTCATCGCAACGTTCCTTGTTCTGAATGCGATCGTGGGGCGCGGCGCGAGCATGGGGCCGTCCCAGTTCCACATCACCTTGGAGGCGGTATCAGCCGCTTCGTTCGGCGGCGACGTCGGGTGGCCCGGGGGTGGGGTGCCGTGTGCGGAAACGTGGTGGCCAGGGCCTGGGTCGGCGTGTGAGGGTTTGGGGGTGGGGAATTCTGTGGCGTATGCCGTTTTTCAGAGCGTCGATGCGGCGACTGCCTATGCGCAGGCCAAGCGGCTCCGTGGGCTGATGGCGCGGTGTGATGGCGAAGTCGGGCTCTTCGCGGAGGTGCGGGTCGTCGATGATCTGCGGCGGATGGCGACCGTTTTGCCCGAGGCTCGCTACGACTACGAGGAGATGCGCAGGGGCGCGGCCGGGGAGTACCTCTGGTTCGACCTTGATGTCGCAGCGGCGGATGACGCGACGTTGGAGTCGCACCTGCCGATGTACCTGCTGGAGGACGCTCCTACGGGAAGCGTGGAGGATCGGTTCGTGGCGGCGCTCGGTGAGGGTATGGGCGCCATCGCCTGGCATGGATTGTGGCCCGACGAGCCCGAGTCGGAGCAGTATCCGTCGGCCAAGTACGACGGGGTTCAGGTCGTGTTCCATGGAGACGATGCTCAGTGGGACGACTGGACCGAGCAGCACACCGTCTTCGTCCATGTCGGCAAGTTCGGTGACCTGGCTCGGGCCCAGAAGCTTGCCGCGTGTATCGGGGGCGAGGTTCTGGGCGAGCCGCAGATCGGGTGGTGACGGGCCGCTGGTCAGTGCGTGGGTGAGAGGAAGTCTGCCACCGTCGCGGCGAATTGGGGTGGGGCGTCGTGGTGGACCACGTGGCCGGCGCCCAGTTCCACCAGGTGGGCTCCGCCCTTGTGGCGGGTGATCATTTCTCTGGCGTGGGCGGCGTCCAGTTCGTCGCTGCGCGTTCCGCGGATCAGGAGCGTGGGGCAGGTCAGCGACGTCCAGTCCTGCCAGTGGTCGCCGCACAGGGCCTTCTGGGACCTCACCGTGTCTTCTACGTCGAAGGAGAAGCCCCAGCCTGTCTCCGACCGGCGGAAGGCGCATGCGAGGTAGGGGGCCGCCGGGCCCAGGGCCGTCATCAGTGCCTCGTGCGACGGGGCGCGGTGCGGTAGGCCGAGGGTGAAGGACCAGTCGCAGTCCACCACCGCGCCGATGTCCTCGACGATCAGTGCGCTGACCCGATCCGGCCGCCGGGCGGCGTACTGGTATGCGTTGACCCCGCCCAGTGAGTGGCCCAGGACCGGTACCGGGCCGATGTCCAGGTGGTCGTGGAAGGCCGCGACGTCGGCCACGTAGTCGTCCCGCTCGTAGCTCTCGGCGCGGTCCGACTCGCCGTGCCCGCGTTGGTCGAGTGCTATCACCCTCCAGCGCGGCGCCAACGCCTCGGCCAGGGGCTCGAACGCGGACGCCTCGTTGTAGTGGCCGTGCAGGGCCAGCAGTGGCCTGCCCGGGCCGCCGAAGTCCAGATAGGACAGGTTCCGTCCGTCGGAGATGAAGAACTCGCGCATGCAGGGATGGTAGGCGGCTGCCGGCGGCAGCCGGCGGTTGACTGGGTGGGGTGCGTGACGGTGTACTCCGGGCATGGTTGACGTGGGGGATGCGCCTGATGCCGAGGTCGACGGTGGCGTGATGACGCCACAGCGATATGTCGACAGCAGATTGACGCAGTATCAGGAGTGGTACGACCTCAAGGCCACCAAGATGAAGGCCATGCATCTGCGCATGCGTACCCTCGCCGTCGTCGGTGGTGCGCTCGTGCCCGTGCTCGTCAATCTCGATCTCGGGTTCGCCAAGGTCACCGCCACCGTGCTGAGCCTCGTCGTCGTCGCCTCCGTGTCGTTGGAGAGCGTGTACCGGTACCGCGAGCAGTGGAAGAACTACCGCTCCACCGAACAGCTCCTCGGGCACGAGCGCGTGTACTTCGCCGCCCGCGTCGGGCCGTACCAGGGGCTGAACGAGCGGGATTGCTTCACCCTTCTTGTCGCCCGCGTCGAGAAGGCCATCGCCAGTGAGAACTCCGCGACCCTCAACGTCATGACCCTCGGCGGGCAGGTCAACGCCGATGTGCAGCAGGGCGGCGGAGTGCCCGGGGCTCGGGCGGCCGGTCAGAACTAGGCGTCGAAGTCGTACTCCAGTACGTAGGACGCCGAGTCCAGCGTCATCTCGTTCAGTTCCACCGCTGCCCCCCTTTCCGTGAACGCCGTTCGGGCGATCAGGATCACCGGCGTCCCGAACTCAAGGCCCAGACGCGCCGATTCGTCCGCCGTCGGCATGCGGCAGCGGATCTCCTCGCGGAAGTGGACCGGCTGGTGGCCGAGTTCGGCCAGGCGGGCGTACGTGCCGCCCGGGCCCGTGTCCGGGGTCGCGATCGGGGTGTCCTGGGCGAGTGCGGCCGGGAGGTACGAGACCGAGAGCAGGACCGGCTTGTCGTCCAGGACGAAGCGGCGGCTGCGCACGCACACCGGCGCGCCGGCCGGCAGGCCCAGCGCTCCCGCGACGCGCGCGTCCGCCGTCGCCGCGCCGACGGCGATCTGGTCCACGACCAGGGCGCGGTCCTCGATGTCCGCCGACCAGACTGAGCGGCCCGTGCCCCAGTGGTCCTGCGCGAGCCGCGGGATGCCTCGCCGGCGCAGGGGGCGGAACGTGCGGACGAAGACCCCGGCGCCCTTGCGGGCCTCCGCCAGGCCCTCGTTGCGCAGGACCGAGAGCGCCTGCCGGGCCGTCATCCGTGCCACCTCGTACGTCGTCATCAGATCGTTCTCACCGGGGAGCCGGTCGCCGGGGGCGAAGGCGCCTGACTGGATGGCGGTTCTCAACTCGTCGGCGATGCGCTGGTACTTGGGCCGACGACCGCTGTCCTGGTCAGTCATGGGTGGACCACTCCCTTCGTCTGCGGGACACCCTACGGCGCACTCAGGCGAGGTGCCGCACGCGTCTGCGCCGACCTGTGCGCGCGATCCATCCAACGGGGGACATCTCTAGAGATACGTTGACAGGGGGGAGCCTTCCGGCTTCTCTGGGTGTATCTCTAGAGATCTGGAATCCGGAAACTGGAGATCCTGAGTCCCCGGGACGGAGGGGTTCGTGCAGCCCATGCCCGAGGTCGGCGACCTCGTACGTGACACGGCCACCGGGCTTGTCGGCTTCTACGTCGACAGCGTCGCCGGCCGCTATCTCATCCGGCCCGTCAGCGGCGGCTGCGCGTGGGAGGCCGACCCCCGGGACGTCCAGCTCGCCACCCCCATGCGTGAGCTTCGGGCGCGTGCCGCCGAGATCAATGCCAGGAGTCGGCGCGGGCTGAGTTCGTAGGCCCCCCGGGAGGGCTCAGTTCGTAGGTCCCGGGAGGGTTGAGTTCGTGGGCCGGGCCGCCGGGGCGCCGGGCCGCCAGGGCCTGGAAGCGTGCGACCGGCCGCTGTCAGTGGGGTGCGCGACACTGGAAGCATGTGCCGCAGCATCAAGACCCTCCGGCCTCCGGCCCTCCCCGAAGAGGCGACCGAGGACGACATCCACGCCGCCGCCCTGCAGTACGTCCGCAAGGTCTCCGGCTTCCATCGGCCCGCCGCGCACAACCGCGAGGTGTTCGATCAGGCCGTCGACGAGATCGCCGCGGCGACCGCCCGGCTCCTCGACGGACTCGAAGTGCGCGGGCTCAAGAAGCCGGAGCCGGTGCGGGAGCCGCAGCCGGACGCCGTATGACGTAGGCCGCCAACGCCCCCGCGAGGAACAGGGCGAGGACGGACACGCCCACGCCCACCCAGGTCGCGCCCAGCCACAGCCCGCCGAACCAGCCGAGCGCCACGCTGTAGCTCGCCCAGGCCACGCCCGCGAGGGCCGACCACGGCAGGAAGTCCACGATCCGGCGCTTCGCCGCGCCCGCGCCCAGGGACACCACCGAACGGCCCGCCGGAGCGAACCGCGCGATCACCACCAACAGGCCGCCGCCCCGCGCCAGGGCGGTGCCGAGACGTTCCTGCGCGCGCGTCAGCCTGCGGGAGCGGGAGATCGCCCGGTCGAGGCGGGCCCCGCCGCGCCACGCCAGCCGGTACGCGACGAAGTCGCCGAGCACCGAGGCCGTGGCCGCGACGAGGAGGAGCGGGACGACGGACGGCACGTCCGGGGAGGCCGCGGTGGCGGTCGCCGCCGCCGTCGCGGCCGTGATCACCAGGACCCCGCTCGGCAGCACCGGCAGGAAGACGTCGAGCAGTACCGACGTGGCCACCGCCGCGTAGATCCAGGGGCCCGCGGTCAGCGACCGCAGTGACCCGATGCTGTCGAGCACGTTCACAGCGCTAGAGCGTACGCGGCGGAGGGCGGCGGATACCGGCAGGGGCCGGAAATCCGCCCATGTACGGATCGCGTACGGCCTTTCGTGGGCGGGCGGATGCCGTATTGCGTACGGACTTCCGTGGGCCGGTGTCGTGTGTACTCCGCAGGCGGAGCCCTAGGTGCCGTGCGTCCTCCGTGTGTGGAGGGCGCACGGCCGCCGCACGGTTACGCCACCGCCGGCTCGCGCCGCTCCTCGCGGGCGCCGCCGAAGGCGCGGTCGAGCGAGAGGGCGCCCGGGCCGGTGAAGACCAGCAGCAGGAACGCCCAGCAGAAGAGGGCCGAGCCCTCGCCGCTGTTCTCGAGCGGGAAGAGGCCCTCGGGCTGGTGGACCACGAAGTACGCGTACGCCATGGAGCCGGAGGCGACGAAGGCCGCGGAACGGGTGCCCAGGCCGACCAGCACCAGGACGCCGGCGACCAGCTGGATCACCGCCGCGTACCAGCCCGGCCAGGTGCCCGCCGTGGCGGTGGGCCCGTCACCGAGGACGCCGAAGAGCGAGGCGGCGCCGTGGCAGGCGAAGAGCAGGCCTATGACGGCGCGGAACAGGCCGAGCGCGTACGGCTGCGCCTGATTCAGGCGATCGCTCAGGGGATTGCGGGGACTCATGGGGGGACTCCTTCGGCCTAGTCGGTCCCGGGGACGGGACGCGGGGGGACGGAACCGATGAGGTCGACAGGTTAGGCACCCCTCAGTTGTACTTGCAACTTCAACATTCACTTGTAGGGTGAACTGTGGCCATGGTCACGCCGTCGCCCGCCCGCCCGCTCAACTCCCGTCGAGACTCCGCTCGTCGACCGTCGTCAGACGTCCGTTCCCGCGTGCCTGGGCGAGGGACAGCCGGGCCGAACGGGAGCGCAGGGTCAGCGTCATGAGTTGGTTGCCGAACCACGGCCCCCCGGTCCGGCGCCAGCTGATCAGGGGGCGGCCCGCCCTGCCGTGCCGGGCCAGCGCGCGCCCCAGGGCGCGGCCCGCCCGGCTCCAGCCGAAGCGGAAGCCCAGGCGCACGGAGCGCGGGATCGCGTTGTGCAGCGGCGAGCACGTCAGTTGCACCACCCGTGCCTCGGGGTGCATCGCGCCGGCCCCGTCCGCCCAATCCGGCTCCGCGACGTACGCGTGATGCACGTCCCCGGACAGGACGCACACCGTCGCCGGTGCGTCCGGGCCGCTGCCCGCCTCCGCGAGCAGCCGGGTCAGGGCCTCGAACGACGAAGGGAACGCCGCCCAGTGCTCCAGGTCCGCCCGCTGCCGCAGATCCTCCGCGAACCGCGCCCACCGGCTCTCGGGGCCGCCGCGCCCGCCCCGGCACAGGGCCGCGTTCCAGACCTCCGCGTCGTGGATCAGGGGCGGCATCAGCCAGGGCAGCGAGGTGCCGACGAGCAGGTGGTCGTACGAGCCCCGGTCCGCGAGCGCCTGCTCGCGCAACCAGGCCGCCTCGTCCGGGTCCAGCATCGCCCGCGCGCCCTCCGTGAGGAGGCGGGCCGCCCGGGTGTCGATCATCAGCAGCCGGGTCCGGCCGAGGTCCCTGCGGTAGCTCCAGCGCACACAGGCCGGATCGGCGTCCGCCTCCGCCGCGAACCGCCGTAGCCGGTCCGTGCCGTCCGGTACGGAGCGGATCTCCGCGTACAGCGGGTCGGCGGCCAGTTCGGCGGGGGAGAGGTTGCCCAGGTGCTGGTACACCCAGTACGACATCAGCCCGCTCAGCACCCGCTCGCTCCACCAGTGCGTGGCCCGCATCCGGGCGAGCCACGCGGCGCTGGTGTTCCAGTCGTCGATGACGTCGTGGTCGTCGAAGATCATGCAGCTGGGCACGGTGGAGAGCAGCCAGCGGACCTCGGGGTCGCCCCAGGACTCGTCGTACAGCCGGGTGTACTCCTCGTACTCCCCGACCTCCGAACCCGGCGGATCGCGCGGGTCGCGGCGGGCGGCGAGCCAGCGTCGGGTGTCGGCCGAGGTCTCGTCCGCGTACACCTGGTCGCCCAACAGCACCAGCAGGTCCGGGCGTTCGGCCGCCGTCGGGTCGGCAGCCAGCTGGGTCGCCAGCGTGTCGAGGGCGTCCGGGCCGACCGGGTCCCGGCCTTTGGCCGGTTTTGCCGCCCAGCGGCACGAGCCGAACGCCACCTTGACCTCTGAGGGGTCCGGGGTGCGGATGGTGCTCGGGGGGAAACGGGAGTCCGCCGGCGGCCAGACCGTGCGGCCGTCGAGCCGTACCTCGTACTCGGTCGTGGTGCCGGGCGTCAGACCCGTCACCGGTATCAGGGCGTAGTGGTGGCCCGCTATCTGGAAGGTGCGGGTGGAGCCTCCGGCCGGGCCGCTGCCGCCGGATCCGAGGCCGGAGCCGTGGCCTTCCCCGGAGGTGGCGCCTGGGGCGGCGGCCGAGGTGGCGTCTGAGGCGGCGGCCGAGGTGGTGCGGACCTCCGCCGTGCACGGGCGGTCGGTCTCGACCCAGATCGTCGCGGAGTCGCCCGTGACCCCGTCGACGTACCGCAGCAATGGTCCGAGTCTCAGTCCTGCCGCCATCGTTCTTCCCATCCCCCTCTGTCGTTCCAGCCCGTACCGTACGGAACGACAGAGGGGTGGTGGAAGCGATCCCGGCAGCCGTCTCGACTGCTGTTCAGCAGCCGTTCAGGACGGACTGGAGGGCGCTCTTCTCGGCGGAGTCGACGCTCAGGCCCCAGTAGTACTTCGTGTGCACCCACGCGCGGACGTACGTGCAGCGGTACGAGGTGCGCGAGGGCAGCCACTCGGCCGGGTCCTGGTCGCCCTTGGACTGGTTGACGTTGTCCGTGACCGCGATGAGCTGCGGGCGGGTCAGGTCGTTCGCGAACTGCTGGCGCTTCGAGGTGGTCCAGGAGTTGGCGCCCGAGCGCCAGGCCTCGGCGAGCGGCACCATGTGGTCGATGTCGAGGTCGGAGGCGACCGTCCAGGTCGCGCCGTCGTACTCGGAGAACCAACTGCCGCTGACGGCCGCGCAGCTGGAGTCCTGGACGACGCCCGAGCCGTCGCGCTTGAGGACGACCTCGCGGGTGTTGCAGGCGCCGGACTGGGTGATCCAGTGCGGGAAGAGGTCCCGGCTGTAGCCGGAGGAGGAACCTTCCGCCTTGACCGTGAGCGAGGCGAGGTACGTACGGGCGGTGGCCGCGCTCACAGGCGTGGGCATGGCCGCCTGGGCGGTCGGCGCGGTGGTGAGGAGGCCGGTGACGGAGAGGGCGGCGGTGGCGGCCAGAACCGTTGCGCGGCGGGCTATTCGACGCGCGTAGACGGAGGCGGTGGGGGTGCTCGGTGCGATGGCGGCGGGCATGCGAACTCCCTGGAAGGTGGGGGTGGGGTGGGGTGGGTCGTGGACGTGGGGGGTGCGTTGTCGGCCGGTGCCTGCGCGGGCGGGTGCCCGGCGCCCGGTCATCGTGGCGGCGCCAGGTTTCGGTGGGGGGTGCGCCAGGTAACAGGGTGGCGACATGGGCACGTCACATCAAGGGGTGTGACGGAACGACAGTTCCGTTTTCTGGCCCTAGGGTTGGCGTGTGCTTCTGGAAGTGAACGTCACCTTTGCGGTGGTTCTCGCCGTTCTGCTGCTCGTGGCCGCGGGCGTCGTCGCGTTCGCCCAACTCGGCCGCGCCCGCGACTCCCTGGTCGCCGGCGGGCGGGCGGCCGTTCAGCTGATCGTCGTATCGCTCGTGATCGGCTGGGTCATGCGGTATCTGCCGCTGCTCCTGTGTTTCCTGGTGGTGATGTACGGGGTCGCCGTCTGGACCGCGGGGCGCCGCGTCGTCCCCGGCGCCGGGCGCGGCAGGTGGTGGGCCGCGGTGCCGATCGCGGCGGGTGTCTGGCCGGTCGTCGGGGTGCTGCTGGTCACCGGGCTCGTGCCGGTACGGGGCGTGGCGCTCATTCCGGTCACCGGCATCCTCATCGGTGGCGCCCTGACCGCGACCGTCCTGGGCGGGCGTCGCGCGCTGGACGAGCTGGACACGCGGTGGGGAGAGGTGGAGGCGGGGCTCGCGCTGGGACTGCCCGAACGGGAGGCGCGCCTCGAAGTGGCGCGGAAGTCCGCGTCGGACGCGCTGCTGCCGGGGCTCGACCAGACCCGGACGGTGGGTCTCGTGACACTGCCGGGCGCGTTCGTGGGGATGCTGCTCGGCGGGGCCTCGCCGTGGGAGGCGGGCGCGGTGCAGCTGTTCGTGCTGGTGGCCCTGATGGTGGTGCAGGCCGTGGCCGTCGCGGTGGTACTGGAGCTGGTGGCCCGGGGGGCCTTCGTGCGGGAGCGGGAGGGCGGTGCGGGGGTGGGTCCGGGGTCCGGTTCGGGTGCGGGGGCCGGGTCGGGGTCGGGGTCCGGGGCCGGGCCGGGTGGTCGGTGACCGTGTGGGGGTACTGCGCCTAGGGCGCCTGTCCCGCCTGCTGCCTCGCCCTGTCTACCGCGCCTGCGCCTCGCCTGCTGCGCCCGCCCGCCTACGGCGCCTGTCCCGCCCCGCCTACTCCGCGAACGTCAGGCGGATGCCTTCCTCGGTGGCCTCGACCGTGATCTCCGTGAGGTCCATGACATGGACGTCCGGGGCGAAGGCCGCCGCCCTCGCGCCCACGCCCACCACGCGCATACCCGCCGCCCGGCCCGCCTGGATGCCGGCCTCGGAGTCCTCGAAGACCACGCAGTCCGCCGGGTCGAAGCCCAGTTCCGCCGCGCCCTTGAGGAAGCCCTCCGGGTCAGGCTTGCTCGCGCCGACGCGCTCCGCGGTCACCCGGGTCACCGGCATCCGCAGCCCCGCCGCGCCCATCCGGGCCTGGGCGAGGGCCTCGTCCGCCGAGGTCACGAGGGCGTGCGGGAGGTCCTCGATGGCGGCCATGAAGTCCGGGGTGCCGGGGACGGGCACCACGCCGTCCAGGTCCGCGGTCTCCTCGGCGAGCATCACCCGGTTGTCCGCGTAGTTCTGCTCCATGGGGCGGTCCGGCAGGAGGACGGCCATCGTGGCGTACCCCTGGCGGCCGTGGACGACCTTGAGCGCCTCGTCCGGGTCAAGCCCGTGCCGCTCCGCCCAGCGCCGCCAGCAGCGCTCGACGACGGCGTCCGAGTTGACGAGGGTGCCGTCCATGTCGAGGAGGAGGGCCTTGGTCGTGAGCGCGGGCATCAGGGGTTCTCCAGAGGGGTGGGAGGAGAGCAGAGCGGTCCCGCCCGCCGGTCAGGGGGTGCGGGCGGGGCCACTTTGTTCCTTGACGATACAAAACGAGGGGCCCTCTCCGCCAATCCGTCCCGCATCGCGGGACCGAGTCCGTCTCCCGGCGGCCTCAAACCGTCGTACCGGCCTCAGCCCGTCGTCTGCGCCTCCAGCGCGCGCCGCGTCTCCGGGCCGTACACGCCCTCCTCGTCCTCCTCGATGTACTGGTACGACTGGAACCACTCCACCGCGCGCCGCACCTGCCGGGAGTACCTGCCGTCGATGTTGCCGTCGTAGGCGTACACCTGCGTGAGCCGCCGCTGCAGTTCCTCGACCTCGGGGCCCGTGTCCCCGTAGCGCAGGGTCGGGCCCGGTGCGTCCTCGGTGGGCGTACGGGTCGGGGTGGGCGTCGATGTCGTCCGGGTGGCCGTCGGCGTGGTGGTCGGGCCCGTGGTGGTGGCCCGCGGCGGCCTGGTGGAGGCGGACGGCGAGGCGGAGGGGGACGCCGAGCGCGAGGCCGAGGCCGAGGCCGTCGGGGACGGCGGGGGTGAGGACGAGGGGGAGGACGGGGCCTCCGACACGACGACGTTCTCCGAAGCGCTCGTCGTGGGGGTGGGCACGGCCGCCCGGTCGTCCGTTCCGTCGTCGCCGAGCAGCCCCGTCGCGACCGCCGCCGTGGCGACCACGGCGACCGCGACCGCCGCCGCCAGCGCCACGAGCGCGCCGCGCCGCCGGGTGGCCGGGCGCTCGGGCTCGTAGACCTCCTCGTCGTCGTACGGGTCCGTGTCGAGCAGGTCCATTTCGTACGGCTCGGCGGCGTACGGCGCCTGGGTGTACGGCTCGGCGGAGTGCGACGCGGCGGCGTACGGCTCGGCGGCGTACGGCTCTGGGGTGTACGGACCCGGGGAGTACGGCCCCGCGGCGTGCTGAGCCGCCCCGTGCTGCTCCGGGGTGAACGAGCCCTCCTGGTGGACCGGCTCCGCGCCCTTCGGGGCGTCGGTGATGCCCGGCAGGAGCAGGGGCATGGTCGCCGTCGGGTCCTGCTCCGCCGCCGGCCCCGCCGCCGGCACCGGTGCGGGTACCGCCGTCGGCGGCGCGGTCACCCGCGCGTCCCCGGGCGTGCCGGCCTCGCTCCCCGGCGCGTCCCCGGGCGTGCCAGGCTCGCTCCCCGGCCCGTCCCCGGGCGTGCCGCCCTCGTCCCCCGGCCCGTCCGGTGCCGTGTCCGGCTCACCGGTGGCGTCCAGGGTCACGTACGGACGGATGCGCAGCGGATCGAAGTCCTCCGCCGCCGCGACCTCCGCCTGGTAGCAGGCGCAGCCCGGTCTCTGTCCACCGCATTCAGGACATGGGTGTCCGGTCATGGTGGGTCCCCTCCCCAGTTCAACTGGCAGCGATTATGCAGCCCGCTCGCTCGAACGACGCGAACAGCTGTGCTGCTCCGCAGGCCGTAACCGGACATTCCGCTCAGGATGGTGAGGAATGGAGAGGGACGGAGCGGGACCGAAGCGAGGAGATGCCATGGCCCAGGACGAACGCGCGGCGGACCTCGGCGGTGGCGGGGGCCCGGTGCCGGGGGAGGCCGGGGGCCATCGCTCGGTGATGGTGGCGATCGGGGCCCTGCTGCTCGGCATGCTGCTCGCCGCGCTCGACCAGACCATCGTCTCCACCGCCCTCCCGACGATCGTCAGCGAGCTCGGCGGCATGGAGCACCTCTCCTGGGTGGTCACCGCCTACATGCTCGCGTCGACCGCGGCGACCCCGCTCTGGGGCAAGCTCGGCGACCAGTACGGCCGCAAGAAGCTCTTCCAGGCCGCGATCGTCATCTTCCTCATCGGCTCCGCGCTCTGTGGCATCGCGCAGAACATGCCGCAGCTCATCGGCTTCCGCGCTCTCCAGGGCCTCGGCGGCGGCGGGCTCATGGTGCTGTCCATGGCGATCGTCGGCGACCTCGTCTCACCCCGGGAACGCGGAAAGTACCAGGGGCTCTTCGGTGCCGTCTTCGGTGCCACCAGCGTCCTCGGGCCGCTGCTCGGCGGGCTGTTCACCGAACACCTCTCCTGGCGCTGGGTCTTCTACATCAACCTGCCCATCGGCGTCGTCGCCCTCTTCGTGATCGCCGCCGTCCTGCACATCCCGGTGCGCGGCACCCGGCACCGCATCGACTACCTCGGTACGTTCCTCATCGCCTCGGTCGCCACCTGCCTGGTCCTCGTGGCCTCCCTCGGCGGCACGACCTGGGACTGGGGCTCCCCGCAGATCATCGGGCTCGCCGTGCTCGGAGCCGTGCTCCTGGTGTGGTTCGTGTACGTGGAGGGGCGCGCGGCCGAGCCCGTGCTGCCGCTGAAGCTCTTCCGGATCCGGACGTTCAGCCTCGTCTCGGTCATCAGCTTCATCGTGGGCTTCGCGATGTTCGGCGCGATGACCTATCTGCCGACCTTCCTCCAGGTCGTCCAGGGCGTCACCCCGACCGCGTCCGGTGTGCACATGCTGCCCATGGTCCTCGGCATGCTCATCACCTCCACCGCCTCCGGCCAGATCGTCTCGCGCACCGGGCGGTGGAAGGTCTTCCCGATCGCCGGCACCGGCATCACGGCTCTCGGTCTGCTGCTGCTCAACGAGCTGACGGAGACCAGCTCCACCTGGGAGATGAGCGCCTACTTCTTCGTCTTCGGCGCCGGTCTCGGCCTCGTCATGCAGGTCCTCGTCCTCGTCGTGCAGAACGCCGTCGCGTACGAGGACCTGGGCGTCGCCACCTCCGGCGCGACCTTCTTCCGGTCCATCGGAGCCTCCTTCGGCGTCGCCGTCTTCGGCACGATCTTCACCAACCGGCTCCGCACCAAACTCGACGACGTCCTCGCCGGTCAGTCACTCCCGCCCGGGACAGGACCCGAGCAGATCGCCGCCGACCCGCGCGGTATCTCCGCGCTCCCGCCCGATCTGCAGCAGCCGGTCGTGCACGCCTACGCGACCTCCATCACCGACGTCTTCCTCTACGCCGCGCCGGTCGTCCTCATCGGCTTCGTCGTCGCCTGGTTCCTCAAGGAGGACAAGCTGCGCGGCTCGGTCACCGCGCCCGACACCAGCCAGACCCTGGCCTCCAACCCCGTGGAGCGCTCCTCGTACGACGAGTGCGCGCGGGCCCTGTCCGTCCTCGGCTCGCGCGAGGGCCGCAAGGCGATCTACGAGAAGATCACCGCGCGGGCGGGGCTCGACCTGCTGCCGGCCGCGAGTTGGCTGGTGCTGCGGATCCGTCGCCACGGCACCGTGGAACCGGCCCGGCTCGCCGAGACCACGCCCGTACCGCTGCGGGCCATCACGGAGGCGGCCCGGCAGGTCGAGGAGCGCCATCTGGCGCGCAGGGAGGGGCTGCAGCTGATCCTCACGGAGGAGGGGGTCGCGACCGCGACCCGACTGGCGAAGGCGCGCGAGGAGTCGCTCGCCGAACTGCTCGGCGACTGGTGGGGCCCGGACCGGCCCACGGACCTGGTGCGGTTGGTGGAGGAGCTGACGGCCGAGCTGTGCGGCTCGGACGCGGAGCGGCCCCACACACCGGAACCGCCCCGCGACCACCACGCGTGAGCCTTACGGCGCGCGTGCCTACAGCTCCTTGCCGTACCAGATGTCCATGTACGGCCCCTCGCAGTACGCCGGGATCTCCCCGTACCCGTGCCGGCTGTACAGGGCGCGCGCCTCGACCAGGTCGAGCCGGGTGTTGAGGACCATCCGCCGCGCCCCCAGGTCACGCGCCGCGTCCTCGAGGCGGTCGAGGAGGGTCCCCGCGCCGCCCGTACCGCGGAACGCGTGGCGCAGGAACACCCGGGTCAGCTCGGCGCGTTCGGCGTCGAGGAGCAGCACGCCGCCGCACGCGGCGGGCTCGCCCCCGTACCGGCCCACGAGGAACTGGCCCGTGGGCGGCGTCAGCAGCTCCACGCCGTCGCCCGCGAGGCCCTCGTCGACCTCCGCCTCGGTGGCGGGCCGCTGCCAGTAGCGGCTCGCCACGTCGTCGTAGTAGGCGCGGCGCAGGGCCGTGGCCTCGACGGTGTGGACGTCCTCGGGCGAGAACGACCAGCCGCTCACTTCGGGGAGGCCTGCTGAACGACCTCGAACGACCAGAGGGTCGACCCGGTCGCCGCCGGCTTGGGGCGCTCACCGCCCGCGGCCCCGCTCGCCGGCCCACCCGCCGAACCCTCGGCGCCGCCGCCCCCGTGCGCGGCCTTCATCGAACCGCTCATCCAGTTCTGGAAGTCCTCCTCGCTGCGCCAGCGGGTGTACACCAGGTACTGGTCGGTCCCCTCCAGGGGGCGGAGCAGCTCGAACCACTCGAAGCCGTCGGAGCCCTCCACCGCGCCCGCGCGCGAGGCGAACCGCTGCTCGAGGACCTCACGCTGCTCGGCCGGGACGGTCAGCACATTGATTTTTACGACACTAGGCACATGACACCTCTCACCAAACGGGGCCCCGGATGGGTCCCTAACCTGGACCACGTGCGAGCAGTCTCCTATATCAGGCAGTCGAAGCAGCGGGAGGACGACTCCCAGTCGTCACCGCAGGCCCAGCGGACGAAGTGCGAAGCGCTGATCACAGCTAAGGGCTGGGACGTCGCTGGCCACTTCTCTGACGTGGGTAAGTCCGGATGGGACCCGAACACGGCCCGTCCAGCGTTCGAAGAACTGATGAGCGCAGTTCGTGGCGGGGAGGTGGACGCGGTCATCGTCTTCTCCCTCTCGCGGCTGACGCGTCAGGGCGCGCTCGACGCCATGCTTATCAACGACGAGTTGCAGAAGCACGGCGTCCGTCTCGTCTCGGTGGAGGAGCCCTACCTCGACACGTCGACACCGATGGGGGTCGCCATCTTCGGTCTGATTGCTGCGCTGGCGCAGCAAGAGTCAGACATGAAGTCCGCGTACATCTCCGCAACCAAGGAAACGCTGCGCGCCGCCGGGAGCCACGTGTCCGGCATCCCGCCGTTCGGTTTCACGTCGACACGTGAGCAGCGTGGAGAGCTCACGATCGTCAAGCTCGTTCCGCACCCTGTGGAGGCTGAACACGTCCGGGCCATGGTCAAGGCGATCCGGGAGGGGAAGACGAGCAACGCGCTTGCTCGCGAGCTGAACGCCCTCAGGGTCCCCACGAAGAGTGAAGGGCTAGGGGACAAGGGTCTGAAGCGAATTGCGGCCCGACGTGCTCACGGGCACTCCACCTCCTCTCGCGCTGCCTGGACGGGATCGACGGTCGTTCGCGTGCTCCGGGATCCCCGGCTCGCTGGGTTCGCTGCGGTATGGGAGGGACGAGTAGCGCCGACGAAGGACGCGCAGGGGATCCGAGTCGCGGGCAAGGTGGGTAAGCGTGTGATCCTCCGTGATGACACAGGTGCACCCATCGTGTCTCACGAGCCGATCATCAGCCCTGACGAGTGGTGGGCTCTCCAGGACGTCCTAGACGGTAGGACCAAGGTAGTCACGCGCTCAGGGCGTCGAGTTGCGACTTTGCTCGCGGGCCACGGGTTTCTGCTGTGCGACGTGTGCGAGTCGGTGATGGTGGCTGACTTGCGCGGAGGCGTGCGCTACTACAAATGCAACCGAGCGTCCGGAAGCGTTTCAGGACACGGTGGCCTCACGATCAACATGGAGCAGGCGGACGACGAGGTCAGCCGGCGCGTGTGGTCCCGCCTCACGGCGCTGGACCCGTCGCAGCCCGACGAGTTGGAATGGCTCGCTGAGGCCGCTCGTCGGTTCGCCATGCAGCAAGAGACCGCGGAGCGAGATGCCGAAGTGTCGGCGGCACGCGCTGAGCTGGAGCACGTGAGAGCGGCGCGCGCCACGCTCTACGACGACCGCGAGGCCGGTGACTACGACGGAGAAACCGGCACCCGGAGATTCCGCGAGGCGAATGCGCGCCTTCGCGCTCATGAGGACAGGGTCCTGGCGCGAATCGACGAGCTGACTGCGAGCGTCTCGACGAGCGTTGCTATTCCCTCGGACTGGACGGGCGTGGAAGGGGACCCGATCGGCCCAGGAACTCCGTGGGCTTCGATGTCTCTGGAGGACCGAAGGAGCTTCCTAGCGTTCTTCGTGGACACGGTACGCATTGCCAAATCAGTTGGCCGTGGTCGTCACGCCAACACACGCGACCGCGTGTTGATTCGCTGGGCTGAAGCCCCGAACATCACTGACCGATAGACGCACTGCCAGACGTACAGCGCCGTGCGAGCGCGCGGCGAACAAGGCACAGCCCCGGCATCAACTTGGCGGAAGACCCGGGGCTGTGTCCTCAACAGAGGAGACACCAATGTACGACACCCACACCACGCCCCGCGTCCTCGTCGTCGGCGACACCACCACCCCTGACGGACTGGCCATCGTGACGGCCCTGGCGCATGAGGTCGCCGACCGGCTCCAGATGCCGGCCGTTGTCGCCATGGGCCGCGAGTACGTCGTCATGGACTTCGAGGCCGTCGTCTACGACGAGCTCTCCGTCCTGGACAGTGTCTCGTCCGTCGTCCTGTGGGTGGAGGCCACTCAGGCGGACATGTGCGTCATGAACGCCCGCGAGCTGGAGGCGTTCGACATCGCAGCGTCGTGCCGGTGGTGCGGCGCGGACGACGAGGACGAGCCGCCGACCTTCATCGAAGGGGTCTTCTGGCCGTCGGACCTGTGCACCCCCTGCCTCGACGGCGCCCGTGACGAGGCGCGACGTCAGGCGCGTGTGAGCGCGTAGCTTCCCACCGTCGACCGGCCCGCTTCCCGCTTCGGTGGGGGCGGGCCGTCGTCGTCTCGTCCGCCGCCCCGGGGGCGTTCGACGTCAGGTAAGGAGTCATGGGGGCTGTGCCCATTACTGGCTAGGCAAACTGGCCGCCGCGAGTGTCAAACTGTGCAGCGGTTTGGTCAGGGTATTTCCACAGGTCAGGTGGCCCTTCTAGCCCTCTCTCTCTTCTCTTGGGGTCAAATTAGAGAGAGTTTCAGAAAACCCTATAGACCTCCTTAGGGCTTCCTGAAAGTGCCGTCCAGTTCGATGGTTCGTCGCAGGTTTGGCACTCGCGGGTGGGGCGGACGATGGCGACGACAGGCGACGCAACACGAGCCGTATCTCATACTTCGAGACGAACGGCCTACTTTGTAACAGTCTTGGGCTCAGAGGCGCAAAACTCCTGGTTTCGCGTCACACGCCCCACATAACCAACATAGGAGGGCCGGAGCCGGCGACTGGCGCGGCGTCCGGCCCTCCTCACTTGCTGCGCCGCCCGTCCTCCTCTCGCGGGCTTGGCGCATGGCCTCCCGATGTTGAGCAGCCTTCGTTGAGCGCGCACTCTCCTCCGCGCTCCGTCGACGTGCTCCGTCGGGAGGCTCCGAACTTCAGGCGCTGCCCGTCGGGCGGCGCTTCTCTTTTTGCCCTTCATTCGCCAGGAAGGCGAGGACGACAGAACAGGATCACCATGGCCGACGTGCCCACCCTGTACTCAGGTGACCGCCCATGCACGTTGTGCGGGCGCCTGCTTCCGCGGGACATCCGTTTCTTCAGCCGCGATGCCATGGGGCGTCAGGGACTCTCGGCCCGGTGCCGGGAGTGCCGCGCAGCCATCGAGCGCGAGAGGTACGCCCGCACGTCGGCTGACGTTCTGGAACGCAAGCGTCAGGCGCGTATCGAGCGCGCCCAGATGTTCCGCGACTCGCCCCAGTGGAACGCCGCTGAGGCGCCCGTACAGACCCCTTCCTGAGCCCCTGCCGACCGGCGGGGGCTTTCGTGTATCCCCGAGAGGACAACATGACAGCCGAGAATCCCGAGCTGACGGCAGCTCTGGCCGAAGTCCCAGAGATCAAGCGCACGGAGGACGCCCACGAGGCCGCGACGAAGCTCCTTGCCAGGCACCCGGCAGGCGAAGAGCCTGACCGTGCGCGAGCGCGTGTCGTCGACGAAGTGGTCCACGGGTTCGCAGCTACCGGCAAGTGGCCGGCCGACGTCGGCACGCGCGTCGCATCCGCGTACACGGAGGCGCTCGCGTGGGAGGCGGAGCGCCTGGCGTTGAAGGCTGCCGTCGACTACACGAGGGAGCTCGCCGCGGACACGCGGGAGGCGCTCGCGGGTGACGCTCTGGCGCACCTTGGGCGACGTCTGAGCGACGTCCTGAGCGATGCCAGGAGCGCCGCTGAGAGCCTCGTGGGCGTGGCCACGGCGGAGGAGGCTATCCGGGCCGGGGGCGACGCCCTGAGCGCCTGGAGCCGCCTCCAGAGCCTCACTGTGGACGTGGCCAACATCCGCGAGGCTCAGTGGGCGGTCCATCTTCCGCCACTCCGTCGGCACCAGCGCGCCGGCGACGATCCCCGACGCGCGAAGCTTCAGAGCTGGAAGCGAGCGGGGCACGGCGAGACTCGCGGTTACCGGCCGGACGATGTTCCGGAGTTTGCCCTTCAGGCGATGCGTCATCAGCGCTACACCGTCAACTATGTGGTGTGGCTTGCCCAGTTGGGCACCGCCTACGTCCCAGAGGGGTACGACGACCTAGCGGACGAGGTGGAAGCCTCCACGCCAGCACCCGTCATGTTCAACGACGCCGGCCCCGTTCGCGACATGTCCCCGATTGAGACGCGGATCCCGGAGGCGAAGCGCTCCGACGTCTACCCGCACTCCCGCGTCGCGCACGTTGACTTCAGTGCGCCGATCCCCGACGCGCCAGAACCCAACGCGACCCCGGGCGACCCTGCGCCGCCCGTCTGGCGCTACTAGCAGAGAGGTACCGAAGACGATGGTTGCCCCCGGACCCCGACGCGACCCCACCCGCATTCACAGTCGAGCCCACCGGGGGCAGGCACGGTCACTGGCGACAGGCCCGATCGTGCTTCCCCTCGCTGGCTGCGACCTACCCGTTCCCGACATGCCGACAGGGCGCACGTGGACAGAGGCGGAGCGGGAGATGTGGGCCGACCTGTGGGAGAGCCCGCAGGCGACGCAGTGGAACGACAGTTACGCGCCGATCGTGGCTCTCTACGTCAGGGTGGTGTGCGACTCCCTGACGGGCCGCGTGACTGCTGGCCTGGCTCAGGAAGCGCGTCACCTGGCTGACCACCTTGGGCTCAGTCCCGCAGGTCTGAAGACGCTGGGCTGGGTGATAGAGAGCGTGGACACCGCCACGGGCGAACTGCACGCCCTGCCGGGTGGAGCAGCGTGAGCGCGCGCAGACGGGCTCAGTTGGCCAGGCTCTCGCAGCGCACGCCGCAGGATGAGAGCGGGCGCTATGCGTGCCCCGCGGAGCTACGCGCACCGTGCGTCGTGTGGGACTGGCTGAGTGCCGACGAGCGCGGCGCCGTAGAGCGCTCCGGACTGAGCGCGCCAGAAGCCGTCAGGGCTTGGCGCCGCTGGCTCGACGCCCGCCAGGCACACGCCGCTGACGCCGGCTCGTCCATCATCAGCGTCTGCGGCCCGTCAGGACGCCCGACGCTGGGCTGACGTCGCAAGCCTCTGACCTGCATCGATACCAGGGGGTGATCCCCGGCCGGGAAATCGTCCGGCCCGGAGAGGTGCTAGTCCACGCGGTCCGGCAACCGGTTAGAGGTCGACACCCGAGGCGCTTCAAGCGCCCCTCAGGGGCGTTTGAAGCGGCCTCTACACCGCCGCTCCTGCGGCGGACACGGTGGACCGAGCTCCGGGGACGATCAAGCGACAGGCGAAAGATCATCCCCGAAGTGTGACAACGCGCAGGTCAGAGCGCGTTTAGTCGTTACCGATTTGCCTTGCCTTTACCTTCCAACTTGGAGGAGCTTTGAGCCCTGAGCCGCTCTACACGAACTGCCGACGTTCCGGATGCCGCTTCCCGCGCAGTCGGCAGACTCGCGGGAAGCAGGTCGGTCGGCTCCGGCGCGAGTGCAGCGCCGAGTGCACGACGTGGTGCATTCGAGCCCGCCATGCCGTCGCAGCGAACGACGGGGCGGAGGCCGCGGAGCTCATGCGCCTGAGTGCCGCGCTTGACGCGCGCCGACGTCCGGGAGAGCCCGTAAAAGGGCTCACGCTGGCGGACTGACACCCGACACCGCACACCACCCCACAAGGCCCGTAGCGCCCGCTACGGGCCTTTCCCATGCCCCTGGAGGAGCAATGACGACAGCCCTCAGCGACCGGTGCCCGCGCGACGGTTGTGACTTCCTGCCCATACTGGTCCTGATCGACGGCAGCGCGCTGCCCGCCGTGCACTGTTCCGATGCGTGCGCCGATTTCACTTGGTTGGAGCGTGCTCTCGCGGACGCTCCGTCGACGTCCGAGACAGCGGCAGCCCTGGAAGGGCTTGCCGGCCTCCGTCGACTGCTAGACCTGCGCCAGGACCCATCCGACATCGGCCCACTTCTGGGCGGTGAGTGATGGCAGACCTGGACATCGTCGGTAGTGCTGGCGTCGACGTCGTTCCCGTAGCGCCAACGTTCCACCCACGCCTGAAAGCGATGGTTCTCCCTGTCGCGGACCGCGTTGGGCGCGAGGCGGGAGAGCGGTTGGGCGACGCCATCAGTCGCCACATCGTCGTTGCCATCCCCAACGCGATCACGCAGGGAGGCAACGCTGCGCAACGCTCCGCAACCAGGCAAGGATCCGACACGGGAGGGGCGTTTGCACGCTCCTTGAAAGCCAAGCTCGAAGCCGCATTCCGCGCCATGCCGCGACTCGACGTCCGGCTGTCAGACAACGGCGTTGATGCGGAGCTTGCCCGCCTCCGCGCTCGCATGGAAACGCTCTCCAACAAGCGCATCGGTATCGACGTGGACGCCGGAGCGGCCGAGGCGGAGATCCGGCGTATCGAGGCTGAGCTCCTCCGTCTGGGTGCTTCCCACCCGAATGTGGCGGTACGCGCTGACACAGCCGCAGCGCGCGCCGCACTGGCGGAGATCAGAGCCGAGATTGCCGCTGTGGACGCCTCCGACCCTGAGGTGAGGGTCGACGTTGACACGGCCGGAGCGAGTGCCGCACTGCGCTCCCTTGGGCTTCAGATGATCGCCCTGACGGCGATTCCCGTCGGCCCAGTCATTGCGGCTGGTCTGGGGAGCGTCGTCTCCATGGCGTCAGCGGCCGGCGCAGGTATGGGAGCCTTCGCGCTTGCGTCGATTCCCGCCGTGAAGGGCGTGGGCGAGGCACTGAAGGCGCAGACGGCGGCGCAGGAGGACAGCACTCGCGCGTCAAACGCAGCTGCCGCAGCTGACGCCAACGCGCGCGTGCAGTCGCAGCAGCGTGCAACTCAGATGGCAGCCGCTCAGCAGCAACTCGCCTCGGCACACCGCCAGGCGTCCGCAGCAATCGCCAACGCCAGCGACGGTGTGAACCGCGCGGAGCGGTCCCTCGCGGACGCCCAGCGCGCAGAGCGCCAGGCACAGGAAGACCTGACGTCGGCGAGGAAGACGGCTGCACAGCAGCTTCGCGACCTGAACGACCAGCTGACGAACGGCGCGTTGGACCAGCGGGAGGCAACCCTCCGGGTCCAGGAGGCGGAGCAGCGACTTCAGGAGGTCCGGAAGGACCCGAAGGCAACTCGGCTGCAGATGGACCAGGCGAAGCTCGCCGTGGATCAGGCGCGCCAGCACGCGCGCGAGCAGCTCCAGGACTACAAGGAGCTGCAGAAGTCTGCTGAGGCGCAGCGGAAGGCGGGAGTCAACGGCTCCGACGTTGTCCGCCAGGCTCAGGAACGTCTCGGCAAGGCGCAGCAGAACACAAAGGATCAGGCTGCTGCGCTCGTCAAGGCGCAGAAGGCAGTAGCGACGGCGACGCTCCAGGCGGCTGACGCCATTGCGTCCGCAGAGCGAGGGATAGCCTCCGCGCGGCTGCAGTCGGCGAAGGTGACGACGAGCACCACGAGCAAGCTCGACGCGTACAAGGCCGCGATGGACAAGCTGAGTCCCGCGCAGCGAGACCTCTTCGAGTCGATCGCAGGCCCGAAGGGGCTGAAGAACGCGTTCAGCGACTGGCAGAAGAGCCTCCAGCCGGCCACACTCCCGATCTTCACCCGCGCCGTTGACGGGATGAAGGCGTCCCTCCCGGGGCTGACGGGCTTTGTGCTCGGTGCCGCAGCAGGGATTCAGACGCTGATGGACAAGGCATCCGCGGAGTTCAAGACGCCATTCTGGACGAGCTTCAAAGCGGATCTTAAGGAGAACGTAGAGCCGGCGGTAGTCGGCTTCGGTGTGGCCTTTGGAAACGTCATCAAGGGTGTTGCGGGAATCATCGACGCCTTCCTGCCGAAGATGGACGGAATCGGCAAGCGTTCCGACTCAATCACCGCGCGATTCGCGCTGTGGGGGACGAAGCTCAAGGGAAGCCCTGAATTCGAGCGCTTCCTGAAGTACGTCAACGACGTCGCGCCGCGTGTTGGGCGACTCGTTGAGGGTGTTGCGGGTGCGCTGCTCGCCGTTGCGACGGCGTTGTCTCCAGTCTCGACAGCGTTGATGGCCGCCATCGCTCCCGTTCTCGACGGCGTTGAGTGGCTGGCGACGGAGATGCCGGAATTCGTCATCGCGTTGTGGGCTGTTTGGGCAGCGCAACGAGCCATCACCATCGGAATGGCCGCATTCGGCGCGGCATTGTCGATCTACACCGTCGCAGTGTTTGCCGCACAGGTGGCCACCCTCGGCTGGTCTGCCGCACTCGCCGCGACGGGAATCGTCCCGCTCATCCGCGGAATCATCCTGATCGTCGGTCTCCTCGTTGCAGCCGTGATCTACGCCTACAACAACTGGGATTGGTTCCGGAACACCGTCGACTTCGTTGCGAAGTCGATCGGGACGCTGATCTCCTTCCTGTGGACCAACATCCTCAAGCCCGTCTTCGAAGGCATCTGGTGGGTCATCAAGAAGGTCGGTGACATTGCCGTCTGGCTCTGGGAGAACGCCCTCGGGCCGACGTTCAGCTTCATCGGCGAAGCGGCACAGTGGCTGGTCACAGCCCTCGTGACGTTCTTCCTCCTGCCTGCCTACCTGGCCTTCAAGGCGCTGGGTGAAATCGGGCTGTGGCTGTGGGAGACGATTCTCCGCCCTGTGTTCCAGGGGCTTGGAGAGCTGGGGATGTGGCTGTGGGAGAACGCGCTTCAGCCCGCACTCCAGGGCATCGGCGACCTGGCCATGTGGTTGTGGGAGAACGCCATCAAGCCTGCGTTCGGCGAGATGAAGAAGACGTTCGAGGCACTCGCTGCCGCCGGAAAGTGGCTGTGGGACATCGTCCTGAGCCCGATCTTCGGCTTCATCGGTGACAAGGCCAAGTGGCTGTACGACGAGGCCATCAAGCCAGCGTTCGACAACATCATGAAGGGCGTTGATGCCGTCTCGAAGTCGTTCGAGGACGGCAAGAGCGCCATCAAGACGGCGTGGGACCAGGTACAGGAAATCGCCAAGAAACCTGTCCGGTTCATCATCGACAAGGTCTACAACAACGGCATCGTGCCGCTGTGGAACAAGGTCGCGAAGATCACGGGTGCTGACGAGATCAAGCCCATGGATCTCCGCGGCTTCGCGCGAGGCGGCATCCTGCCGGGGCAGTCGACGTGGCGTCAGGGGGACGACCAACTCGTCCCGATGCGACGCGGCGAAGGCGTCTACGTCTCCGAAGCCATGCGCGATCCCTACGAGCGCGCGCGGCTCTTCGCGGTCAACCGCGCTGCCATGAACGGCCAGAGCCTCTCGCAGTTCCAGGGCGGGTACGCCGAAGGCGGCATCGTCGGATGGCTGAAGGACAGGGGCAGCGACCTGGCCGACTTCTTCAGCAACCCGCTCGACGTCTTCAGCGACGCAAAGAAGATCATGACGGATCAGATGAAGTCGATCCTGACGAACCCGTGGGCCCGCGAACTGGCGAAGATGCCGAAGAAGATGATCGACGGCCTGAAGGACAAGGCACTCGACTTCCTCGGATTCGGGCGTGACGGCGCCAGCGGTGGCGGAGGCATGTGGGGCATGCCGGTAGACGCGGCCCCTGGAACTCCGTTCGGCAAGCGGGGCTCGATGTGGAGCTCCGGCCGGCATACCGGCCTGGACTTCCCCGCAGCCGTGGGGACGCTGATCCGGGCCGTGGCGGGCGGCCGCGTCAGCATGGCGAAGGGCGGCGGCCCCTACGGCAACCACGTGATGATCAATCACGGCGGTGGCCTCTCGTCGCTGTACGCCCACATGTCCAGCATCCTGACGACGGTCGGCAAGAGCGTCAGCCAGGGCGAGACGATCGGCCGCGTCGGTGCAACGGGCAACGTCACGGGCCCACACCTTCACCTGGAGGCACGCCGCAACGGCGTCGCCGTCGACCCGATGCAGTACCTGACGGGCGGCAATGGTGGCGGAGGTGGAACGGGCGTCGAGCGGTGGCGGAACGTCGTTCTGCAGGCGCTGCAGATGACCGGCAACCCGGCATCGTACGCGAACCTGACCCTTCGCCGGATGAACCAGGAGTCGGGCGGCAATCCCAACGCCGTCAACAACTGGGACATCAACGCGAAGAACGGAACGCCGTCTGTTGGTCTGATGCAGGTCATCAAGCCCACCTTCGACGCGTGGGCCGGCCACATGCGCGGCGTCGGACCGAAGCTCCACGGCGTCAGTACGAACCCGCTGGCAAACGTGTACGCCTCGATGCGCTACGCCATGGGCCGCTACGGCTCGCTCCCGACGGCGTACAACCGCCCGGGTGGCTACGCAGGCGGAGGCTTCCCGCAGCTTGGGGAGCTTTCGTGGGTCGGTGAGAACGGCCCGGAGCTCGTTCGCTGGCTGCACCCTGCGCAGGTCCACAGCAACCGTGACTCGCGGGAGATGGTCCGTCAGGCGTCGAGCCTGAGCGGCCTGTCCGCGGGACGAGGTACTCCCAACATCGTTGTGGAAAACCGCACCTACCTGGGTGACCGCGAAATCACCGACATCGTGCGTACCGAGATCAACGTGTACGACGCCGACACGGCGCGTGCGATCGAAACAGGGCGCACCCTCTGACGCAAGCCCCTCGCGGCCCGCGATCCGACATGGACGCGGGCCGCTCCCATTTCTGACGAGAGGAACCACGACATGGACACCACGACGCCGATCAAGCGGCAGCCGACGACGTGCCTGCACTGCGGTGCTGACGTCGAGCAGAAGGAGGGACCGGGACGTCTGCGGAAGTTCTGCACCGCATGGCACGGCCGGCTGTGGCGGCGCCAGATGACGACGCTGGGGCTGCTCTAGTCAGCCCAGATACGGCGTCGGCCGGCGCTCTTGGTAGTGCTGCAGCCGGAGGCGCTGAGTGTGGTGCATGGGGAGATTAGGAACGTCCTCCGGAGCCACGAACCGCAGCTCCGTGGACTCGTCGGACATGGCGAGTGTTCCCCCTGTTATACGCGCTGTGAAGCACACGTTGAACTGGCGCCGTACCTCGCCGTCGCTGTACTCGATGATGTGCCGCGGGTCGGTGTACGTGCCGACGAGGCCAGTCACTTCGACGTCGAGCCCCGTCTCTTCCTTCACCTCCCGGACAGCCGCCCCGGGCAGGCTGTCGTCCAGCTCCATCCCGCCGCCCGGAAGAGCCCACAGCCCGCTGTCTGCACGCCGCTGAAGGAGGACGCGCCCCTCGTCGTCGGTCACTACGGCGGAGGCCGCCACGACCATGCTGTTGGGCTTCGGCGCCTTCGGGTCGTCGTAGTACTCGCGTCGTGACATGACCTCAGCTTGTCACGGGCCGTCCAGTGGCCCACACGGCGTCGAAGCTCTCTGCATAGGTGTCGAACATGCCGCCAGGGCCGGAACGCCGGAGATGCCAGACCGGAGCGCCGTAGGCGTTGACTCCCCACACGTGGGCGTTGACGAGGGCTTGATCATCAACACGGTAGATGCTGTTGTACAGCGTCGTCCCGTGGGTGCGTAGCTCGACGCCCTCCACGTCCAGGAGCGGCCGGTAGTGCATGAGCGCGATCCTGCACCGTGACTCAATGCCGTGACCGAAGCGCTCTTCCTCCCCGCGTGCCCGCACGTTTTCACTGTCTGCATCCCCGATGGCGATGCGGATGCTGCACCCCTCGCGAGCTCGCTCGCGGAGAAGCTCGTTGAGCCGGGGGTACGCCTCGTGAAGAAAGACGGCGGCGTAGACGAGAACGTCGACCTTCGTACGTGCACTAGCGATCAGATCCACGAACGTGGAGACTGGAAGATTGGCCCGCTGGTCGTAGACCGCCACGAGTTCCGGGCTTATTGCCCGCGCAGCGCGCGCCTGACGTAGAGCCGGCCAGAGTGCGTGCACATCTTCCCCCAATGTCTCCGCGGCTTTGAGCGCCGTCGACCGACGAGGCACGCGACCGAGGTTGACCCAGCGTTCCACGCTCTTTGGGTCGACCTCCGTGGCCTTTGCCAGGGAAGCGTGTGTCCAGCCGCCCGACGTCATGGCTAATCTCAAGCGCTCGTTCTGCATGGCCAGTGTCCCCTTCCGGCAAAGACGTAGCTAGGGACGTTCTACACCCTCTGGGACGTCCCGTAATGGGGGTAGGACGTGGTTCCTACGTCCTCTCAGGCGGCGCACTATCCCTGTGTCGGGACGTGAGGGGACGGTGGGAGATGCCTGCGGACGAGCTGAGACCGGCCACACGGAAGTACGCGGTGGACGCCAGCGGAAAGCTGGGCCGGGTCACCGGTCGCTACTTGGGGAGCGTGTACCTGCGTCCCCCGGGCGGTGGCAAGGAATGGTCCGTCCCTCCTGAGGAACTCCGGGAGCCGACGGAAGCGGAGTTGGCTCGGATCCGAGTCTTCACAACGCCCGTCAAGCGGGTGGCGCCGTGACGACGATCCTCCGCCTTACGCCGCACACGATCTCCCGTCACCCCGACTGTGAGCCGAGCGTTTCCGCGCAGTGCCTGAATCCTGACTGCGCGTGGGAAATGCAGGCGCACCCGGACGTGAAGGCCGTCGACGTGGAGTGCATCAGCCACACGGGCAGGACCGGTCACGGCATCTTCGCTCGAACGTTCCAGGACGTAGCTGTCGTCGTGAAGGGCAGCTAACCCAAGACTCCGCTCTCCCGGTACGGCCTCCTCGGCAGGACACGTCCCGGACCGGGGGAGCGGGCAAGACTCGCACGTCGGCGACCTCGTCAAACCGTCGGCGTGTTGAGAGCGGGCGGAGGCGGGGTCCGGTGAGGTCGGTTTCTCGCCCCGCCCGTGCAAGTCGAGTACGCCGGCCCGGGGACTGATTCCTCGACTACCTGAGCACTGACAAGGGGAGCACAGATGATGCAGCGCGGAAGCAACGCACAGCCGTGGTTGGTCAAGGGCGGGGAGGACGACTCCAGCTCCGGCAACAAGCACGGTGGCGGGGGCTCGGAGGGCCAGGACTCCGGCCACAGCGACAGTAAGGGAAGCGGCAACAAGTGACCGAGCACGACGTGAGGGCGGCTGGTCCGGAAGGGCTGGCCGCCCGGCTCCTTGAGAACGGGAGCCTGACCTCAGATTGGTTGCCCGCGTACCGGGCAGTGCCGCGGGAGGTGTTCGTCCCTGACGTGGCGTGGCCTGGGCTGTCGAACGGCACGGGGCAGGGGGACGCAGTTGACCGCAAGACTGACCCCGAAGCGTGGTTCCGCGCGGTCTACTCGGACGTGTCCCTGACGACTCAGTGGGACGACGGCGAGCACTCCGGGACGGGCAAGGGACGCGTACCCACCTGCTCCAACTCCCAGCCCTCCATGGTGTTCTCCATGCTCGATGCCCTGAACGTGGAGGCGGATTCCTGCGTCCTGGAAGTGGGCACCGGTACCGGGTGGAATGCCGCGTTGCTGTCCGAGCGCGTCGGCTCCGTAAACGTCGTCACGGTCGAAGTGGACGCGCAGAACGCCTCAGCAGCCCGTAGACGCCTCGGGACGGTCGGCTACACGCCGACGGCCGTCGTGGGAGACGGCGCCGAAGGCTGGAAGCCGTCCGCGCCGTACGACCGTGTGCTGATCACCGCATCCCTGCGGGAGATCCCTCGCGCGATCGTCGACCAGACACGCCCCGGCGGAATCATCGTCTCCCCGTACGCCACGGAGTACGGCGGGGAGGGTGTTGTCCGCCTGACGGTCCGGGAGGACGGATCCGCGTCCGGCCCGTTCGTGGGCTCTTCGGCGTTCATGAGGCTGCGCCAGCAGCGGACTCAGCGCAAGCACGTGCGGGAGTACATGGGCGGGAAGCCCTGGCCGGCGGACGGCAAGCGGTCCACGACGGGCCTCTCCCCGGACGACGTGGGCGACTGGCTGCCCATGTTCGCGATCGGCCTCCAGACCACGGGCGTCTTCCCGTGGGCTGAGCAGTACGAGGACGGTTCGTACACCCTGTGGCTGCGCGACACGGACGTGACGTCGTGGGCGACAGTCGACTACGTGCCCGGCGCCGCGGAGTTCGAGGTCTACCAGGCTGGGCCCCGGAATCTATGGGACGAGGTCCGGGCTGCGTACCACTGGTGGAGCAGTCAGGGCCGGCCCGGGTTCGACCGATTCGGGCTCACCGTGACCCCCGACGGCAAGCACTACGCCTGGCTCGACGCCCCGGAGCATCCCGTCCCCACCGTGGAGCACACTGCCTGATCCAACGACCGCCCCGGTTGCCCTCTTCCCCCGTGGAGGGCGACCGGGGCTTCTTCGTGTAGGCAACTCATGTGCGTACGTTGACAGACTCATTGATCTTCACGATGCTCATGCACAGCAGGATATGACCGGCCCGGAGGGGCACCGGCCCGGACGGGCCGCGTCACGGGAGCGGGGGCGGTTCCGTCAGGCCACGACCCGGGCCATCAGGAGCCCGTCGTAGCCCTTCACGCCGACCGTCTGGAACGCGGTCGCGTCCAGGCGGGGTTCACGGGAGACCAGTTCGAACATCGCGCGGGTGCCCGTGATCGCCGGTTCCGTCGACTCCGCGTCCACGACCGCGCCGCCACGCCCGACGTTGTCGACGACGATGACCGTGCCGGGGCGGGAGAGGCGCAGGGCCCACTCCACGTAGTGCGGGTTGTTCACCTTGTCGGCGTCGATGAAGACGAAGTCGAACGGGCCCGCGCCCTCGGCCTCCAGCTGGGGCAGGCTGTCCAGGGCCGCGCCCGTCCGGACCTCGACGATCTTGTCGAGTCCGGCCCGGGCGATGTTGGCGCGGGCCACGTCCGCGTGGGCCGGGTTGTACTCCAGGGAGACCATCCGGCCGTCCGCCGGCAGCGCACGGGCCATCCAGATGGTGCTGTAGCCGCCGAGCGTGCCGATCTCCAGGACCGAGCGCGCGCCCGCCACGGCGACCAGCAGGCTGAGCAGCTTGCCCTGGTTGGGGGCGACGGCGATCTCCGGCAGGCCGGCGGCCGTCGAGTCGGCGAGCGCGGCGGCGAGCGCCTCGTCGGCGGGGGCGAGCAGATCCGTGAAGTAGCGGTCCACAGTGGACCATTGATCCTGAGTCATACGGCCGAACGTACCTCAGCGCGGGCCCGCTCCCGGGTACGGCGGACCGTCACGACCGTCGCGGCGGACGTGAGCAGAACGCCCAGGACCGTCAGGATCCAGACCGGGATCCCGTCGCCGACGGTGAGCAGCCGGTCGGTGTACACGACCTCCCGGTACGGGGTGTCGGCGACCGCCCGCAGTTCGTGGTCGCCGTCGATCCGGGACGGCTCGGGGAACTCCTGGTCGATGGCGGTCAGGAAGACCGGCCGGCCGCCGGTGAGCGCGGCGAGCGAGGCGTCCTCCGTGCCCTCGATCCCGCCCGCGAACGTCACCTCGGGGCGCGAGCCGCCGATGGCGTCCCGCGGTTCCATGCGGTGGTCGGCGAGCACGTACAGACCGAGGGACTGCGGGTTCGCGGCGAGCCGCGAGAGCCGCATGGGGTAGACGAGTTCGGTGCTGGCGAAGGTGATCCGGAGCGGGGTCAGCTCGCCGTGCAGCGCGGCGACGGACGTCGTGCCCGAGGCGCCGGCCGGCTCCTCCGGGGCGAGGCGAACGGCGACGTACTCCCACTTCCGCTCGACGTACGGGGTGAGTTCGGCGGCCAGCCGGTCGGAGAGCTCGAAGCCGTTCTTCTCCAGCCAGCCGCTCAGCGCCTTCGGGTCCGTGGCCGTCAGCCGTGCCACGTCGAAGGGGCCGAGCCGCTCGCGCCCGACGACACCGACGTCCGCCGCGCCCGGCAGGGGCGCCCCGGCCGACGCGCCGTCCGAGATGCTGAGGTCGAAGGGCCAGTCGCGGCTGCGCGGCCAGAAGTAGTGGCGCGTGCGGTACTCGGGCCCGGTGAGGTCCTCCAGCGCGTCGAAGAGGTCCGGGTCGCCGAGCGTCACGTCCGCGCGGGCGGGCACGGGCATGATCCAGGCGGCGCGCTCGGCGTCGCCGCGCACGGTGAAGCGCATGACGATCTGCTCCGTACGGCCGTCCCAGCGCACCGCCGAGGTCTCCCGGTCGACGCCGATCCGCTGGTTCCGGTCCGGGATCATCGCCCCGCAGCCGCACGCGTACGCCGGCGCGATCAGCGAGCCGAGCTGGAGCCCGAGCAGCGCGACGATCATGGCCAGAATTCTGTGTGTCCTTCGTGTCCCCCGCATGCCGGGTCAGACGTGGTGGGGGAGGCTCCGGTTCCGGCCGCGGACGGCGAACGGTGCACGGCGGAACGGGGCGCCGAACGGCGAACGACGCAGGGTGGACAGCAGGGCGGGGCGGCGGACGGCGGACGGCAGGGCGGGCGGCGGGGGCCACGGCGTAGGGGGGAAGGCCCCCGCCTCCCGGTCCGTCAGGAGCCTGCCCGGACCTGCAACTCCTTGATCCCGTTCAGCCAGGCCGCGCGCAGCCGCCGGGGTTCGCCCGCGAGCGACAGGTCGGGCAGCTCGTCCGCGAGCGCGTTGAAGATCAGCTCGATCTCGTTGATCGCGAGCGACTTGCCGAGGCAGAAGTGCGGGCCTCCGCCGCCGAAGCCGAGGTGCGGGTTCGGGTCGCGCGTGATGTCGAAGACCTCGGGGTTCTCGAAGACCTCGGGGTCGTGGTTGGCGGAGGAGTAGAAGAGCCCGACGCGGTCGCCCCGCCGGATCTTCTGGCCGCCGATCTCGGTGTCCTGCGTGGCGGTCCGCTGGAAGGAGACCACCGGGGTCGCCCAGCGCACGATCTCCTCGGCGGCGGTCGCCGGCCGCTCCCGCTTGTAGAGCTCCCACTGCTCGGGGTAGGTGAGGAAGGCGTGCATGCCGTGGCTGATGGCGTTGCGCGTGGTCTCGTTCCCGGCCACCGCGAGCAGCAGCACGAAGAAGCCGAACTCGTCGGAGGAGAGGTTGCCCTGGCCCTCGGCGGCGACGAGCTGGGTCACGATGTCCTTGGCCGGGCACTCCTTGCGTTCGGCGGCCAGGTTCATCGAGTAGCCGATGAGTTCCATGGCGGCCTCGGCGCCGATCTCCTCCGTGATGGCGTACTCGGGATCGTCGTACGCGACCATCTTGTTGGACCAGTCGAAGATCCGGGCGCGGTCCTCCTGCGGTACGCCGATGAGTTCGGCGATCGCCTGGAGCGGCAGCTCGACGGCGACCTGGGTGACGAAGTCGAACGAGCCGTCGGCGGCGGCGTTCCGTTTCGCCTCCTCGACGATCGCGCGGGCGCGGGCGCGCAGGGCGGACTCCAGGCTCCGGATCGCGCGGGGTGTGAAGCCGCGCTGCACGATCTGGCGGACCCGGGTGTGCTCGGGCGGGTCCATGTTGAGCATGATCAGCTTCTGGACCTCGATCTGGTCCTTGGTGATGTGCTCGTTGAAGCGGATGACGGCCGTGTTCTCGGTGGAGGAGAACAACTCGGGGTGCGTGGAGACGTACTTGACGTCCGCGTGCCGGGTGACGGCCCAGTACCCCTCGTCGTCGAAGCCGGTGATGCCGCGCGGCTGGGGGCACCACCAGACGGGGGCGGTCTGCCGCAGTTGGGCGAACTCCGGGAAGGGTATGCGGCTCTGGAGCAGATCGGGGTCGGTGGCGTCGAACCCTTCGGGGAGGTGAGGGCAGCGCATCGGCAACACACTCCTGACGGTCCATCAGATGATGGACCGCAAGGTAGTAACGGGTTCTACAAGTCGCAAGGGATGTGGCCTGAACTGTTGCCGGAACCGTCGTCGGAACGGTTGCGCGCAGCCGGAGCGCGTGCTCGGGGCGCGTGGACGGGCGTGCGCGGGGTGTGTGCGGGTGCGTGGTCAACGTGTGCACAACCCTTGCGTACCGGCGGTAGCAGTCATAAGACTTCACTCAGAACTAGAACGCGTACTAGTTCCCCGTACCGCCCCCGTCGCGGAGTGCCGGGACACCCGCCCGGGCGAGAGAGGACGAGCTCATGGCCGCGGAACCCGTCATCGTCGAAGCAGTACGCACCCCCATCGGCAAGCGCGGAGGCGCGCTCGCCAACCTTCATCCCGCCTACCTCCTCGGCGAGACCTACCGTGAACTCCTCGGCCGGACCGGCATCAAGGCCGACTGCGTCGAGCAGATCGTCGGCGGTACGGTCACCCACGCCGGCGAGCAGTCCATGAACCCCGCGCGCAACGCCTGGCTCACCATGGGGCTGCCGTACGAGACCGCGGCCACCACCGTCGACTGTCAGTGCGGTTCCTCGCAGCAGGCCAGTCACATGGTCGCCAACATGATCTCCTCGGGCGTCATCGACATCGGCATCAGCTGCGGAGTGGAGGCCATGTCGCGGGTCCCGCTGGGCTCCGGTTCCAAGCACGGGCCCGGAAAGCCCTGGCCGGACGAGTGGAACGTCGACCTGCCCAACCAGTTCGAGGCCGCCGAGCGCATCGCGCGGCGCCGCGGCCTGACCCGCGAACGGGTCGACTCCCTCGGGCTGCTCTCCCAGGAGCGGGCCGCGATCGCCTGGTCCGAGGAGCGGTTCAAGCGCGAGACCTTCGCCGTCCAGGTCCCGACGACCGAGGAGGAGCAGGCCGCCGGGCAGGGCATGTGGCGGCTCGTCGACCGTGACGAGGGGCTCCGCGACACGAGCATGGAGGCGCTCGGCCGGCTCAAGCCGGTCATGCCGACCGCCGTCCACACCGCGGGGAACTCCTCGCAGATCTCCGACGGGGCGTGCGCGCTGATGTGGTCGTCCAAGCGGATGGCCCGCGCGCTCGGGCTCAAGCCGCGCGCCAGGATCGTCGCCCAGGCCCTCGTCGGCTCCGACCCGCACTTCCACCTCGACGGCCCGATCGACGCGACCCGCGCGGTGCTCGGCAAGGCCGGGATGTCACTCAAGGACATCGACCTGGTCGAGATCAACGAGGCGTTCGCCTCCGTGGTGCTGAGCTGGGCGCAGGAGTTCGAGGGGGACCTCGACGGGCTCGTGAAGGTCAACGTCAACGGTGGCGCCATCGCCCTCGGCCACCCGGTGGGGGCGACCGGGGCCCGCCTGATCACGACCGCGCTGCACGAGCTGGAGCGTTCGGACAAGGAGTTCGCGCTGATCACCATGTGCGCGGGTGGGGCCCTGGCGACGGGGACGATCATCCAGCGGCTCTGAGACCGTCCGGGTTCGGAGGGTTCTGGAAACGCGGCAGGCCCCGCCCCTCCGTGGGGAGGGCGGGGCCTTGCGGGTGCTACGGGTGCTGCGGGTGGTGCTGGTGCCGCGGCTGGGAGTCGGTGGGTGACTCTTAGTACCAGCCGTTGGCCTGCCAGAAGGCCCAGGCGGCGTTGGGGGAGCCGTAGCGCTCGTTC
>NZ_JBEZNQ010000048.1:0-63130 GCF_040653315.1 Streptomyces sp. NPDC047981
GCTGCGGCTGCTCAGCGGTGGCCTGCGCTGCGGCGGCGGCGCGCTCCGGCAGGACGGTGTCCGTGCCGGTGAGCGCGGGGGCGACGGTGAGGTCCCGGACGAACGACAGCGTGGCGTACTCCCGCAGGCTGCGCCGGAGCGGCTCGAAGAGGACGTCCCCCGCGCCCGCGACTCCCCCGCCCACGACGGCTATCGAGACCTCGACCAGGGTCGCGGTCGCCGCGATCCCGGCGGCGAGCGCCCGCGCGGCCCGTTCGTAGGAAGCCACGGCGACGGGGTCACCGGCCCGCGCCGCCGCCGCGACCGCCGCCGCGGACGTGTCGCCGTCGGGGCCGGGACGCCAGCCGCCCTCCAGGGCGCGCCGGGCGATCTGCGGGCCGCTGGCGATGCGTTCGACACAGCCGCGCCCGCCGCAGGCGCACAGGTCACCGTCGAGGTCCACGCTGATGTGGCCGATGTGGCCCGCGTTGCCGGTGGGGCCGGGGTGAATCCGCCCGTCGAGCACAAGACCGCCGCCGACGCCCGTCGAGACGACGAGGCAGAGCGCGTTGTCGTGGCCCCGGGCCGCGCCCCGCCAGTGCTCGGCCGCCGTCATGGCGACGCCGTCGCCGACGAGCGTGACGGGCCGTCCGCCGGTCGCCTTCCCGACCCGCTCGACCAGCGGGAATCCGCGCCAGCCGGGGACGTTGACCGGGCTGACCGTGCCGGCCGAGGCGTCCACGGGGCCCGCGCTGCCGATGCCGACCGCGCGCGCCGCGGCCCACAGGGGCGAGGCCTCCAGGTCGGCCAGCACCGCCTCGACCGCGCGCATCACCGTCTCGCCGTCCTCCTGGGCGGGAGTGGGCCGCTGGGCCCGTACGAGGATGTCGCCGGCGCCGTCCACGAGCGCACCGGCGATCTTGGTGCCGCCGAAATCGAGGGCGGCAACGAGGTCAGTCTGCATGTGCGCGGTGTCTCCAGAGAGGGCGAGAACGACAGATCGCTGTGACGTACAGTCTCCCCTGCCCTGACAACGTTGTCCAGGGCCTATGCTCGGACGAGACAGAGCCGATACCGAGGAGATTCGCAGACCGTGGCCGACACAGCCCGCCGCCCCGAGCACCGTTACGGCAATCGGCCCACGATGAAGGACGTCGCCGCCCTGGCCGGCGTCGGGCTCAAAACGGTCTCCCGCGTCGTCAACGGCGAGCCGGGGGTCACCCCGGACACCGAGCGCCGCGTGCAGGAGGCCATCGACTCGCTCGGCTTCCGCCGCAACGACAGCGCCCGCGTGCTGCGCAAGGGCCGTACGGCTTCCGTGGGTCTGGTCCTGGAGGACCTCGCCGACCCGTTCTACGGCCCGCTCAGCCGCGCCGTGGAGGAGGTCGCCCGGGCGCACGGGGCGCTGCTCATCAACGGCTCCAGCGCGGAGGACCCGGACCGGGAGCAGGAGTTGGCGCTCGCGCTCTGCGCGCGGCGGGTCGACGGACTGATCGTCATCCCGGCGGGCTCCGACCACCGTTACCTCGAACCGGAGATCAAGGCCGGTGTCGCCACGGTCTTCGTGGACCGCCCCGCGGGCGGGATCGACGCGGACGTCGTCCTGTCCGACAGCTTCGGCGGCGCGCGGGCGGGGGTGGCCCATCTGATCGCCCACGGACACCGCCGGATCGGCTTCATCGGCGACCAGCCCCGGATCCACACGGCGACCGAGCGACTGCGCGGCTACCGGGCGGCCATGGAGGACGCCGGGCTCGCTGTGGACCCGTCCTGGGAGTCGCTCGGCACCACGGCGCCCGACCGGGTGCGGGAGGCGCTCACCGCGATGCTCGCGGGCCCCGAGCCGGTCACGGCGCTCTTCGCGGGCAACAACCGGGTCACCGTCACGGCGGTCCGCGCCCTGGCCGGCCGCGAGCACCCGGTGGCCCTCGTGGGCTTCGACGACATCGAACTGGCCGACCTGCTCGGGATCACCGTGATCGCCCAGGACGCCGCCGCCCTCGGCCGGACGGCCGCGGAGCGCCTCTTCCGCCGCCTGGACGGCTTCGACGAGGAGCCGGCCCGCGTGGTCCTGGACACCCGGCTGATCGCCCGCGGGTCGGGCGAGGTGCCCCCGCCGCCGACCGCGTAGGGACGCGTGGGGAACGGCGCGGGCCCGTCGGCGGGGTGCCCCGCCCACGGGCCCGGAGGTGGTGCGCCCGTGGCGCACCCCGGTGCTACTGGGCCGTGGCCGTCAGGTCGCCGCGGCGCGGGGCCGCGAAGCGGTCCAGGTCGGCGCGGGTCAGGCCGGTGAGGGCGTCGACCTCGGCGGTGTCGAGGGCGCCGCAGTCGATGCCGCGCAGGAGGTAGGAGCTGAGCGCCTTCGCGGTGGCGGGCTCGTCCATGACGTCGCCGCCGGCGTGGTTGGCGTACGCGGAGAGGCGCTTGGCGGCGGCCTCGAAGCCCTCGCGGTAGAAGGCGAAGACGGCGGCGTACCGGGTCGGGATGTGGCCCGGGTGCATGTCCCAGCCCTGGTAGTAGGCGCGGGAGAGCGCGCGGCGGGTGAGGCCGTAGTGCAGGCGCCAGGCCTCGTGCACGTGCGCGGTGGAGCCGACCGGGAGGACGTTGGTGGAGCCGTCGGAGACCCGTACGCCCGTGCCCGCGGCGGCCACCTGCATGATCGCCTTGGCGTGGTCGGCGGCCGGGTGGTCGCTGGCCTGGTAGGCGGCGGAGACGCCGAGGCAGGCACTGTAGTCGAAGGTGCCGTAGTGCAGCCCGGTCGCGCGGCCCTCGGCTGCGCCGATCATGCGGGCGACGGCGGCGGTGCCGTCGGTGGCGAGGATGGACTGGCTGGTCTCGATCTGGATCTCGAAGCCGAGGCGGCCCTCGTCCAGGCCGTGGGCCTTCTCGAAGGCCTCCAGGAGCCGGACGAAGGCCGAGACCTGCTCGGGGTAGGTGACCTTCGGCAGGGTCAGGACGAGGCCGTCGGGCAGGCCGCCGTTCTCGAGGAGCCCGGTGAGGAAGACGTCGGTGGTGCGGATGCCGCGGTCGCGTACGGCGGCCTCCATGCACTTCATCCGGATGCCCATGTACGGGGCGGCCGTGAGGTTCTCGTACGCCTCCGAGATCAGCCGGGCGGCCCTGGCCGCGTCCTGGTCCTCGTCCTGGCCCGCGTAGCCGTCCTCGAAGTCGACCCGGAGGTCCTCGATGGGCTCGCGCTCCAGCTTGGCCCGTACGCGGCCGTAGACGTCCTCGGCGAGGTCGTCGGAGAGGCCGAGGACCGCGGCGAAGGAGGCGGCGTCGGGGGCGTGCTCGTCGAGGGCGGCGAGGGCCTGGTCGCCCCAGGAGCGGATGGTTCCGGCGTCGAAGACGTTGCCGGGGACGTAGACGGTGTGGACGGGCTGGCGCGTGCCCGGGTCACCCGGGTAGCGCCGGTCGAGCTCGGCGTCCACGCTTGCGAGGGAGGCGCTGATGCCCTCGCTGACCGCGCCGGCGAGGCTCGTCGACACCTTCTCCTGCTGACCCATCCCACATCCTCCTGTTTTCCGCTCCACGGAATCAACAATCCGTATAGCGAAGTTAGTAGTCGGCCAGGACCTGCGTCAATGGGTGTCCGAAACGGCCGGGGGCCGCGCGGTGATCATCACCACGCGGCCCCCGGACCGAACAGATCCCCAGGTCAGCCCTTGCGGGCCCCGGATCAGCCCTTGCGGGCCTGGATCTCCTGGGTCAGCTGCGGCACGACGTCGAAGAGGTCGCCCACCACGCCGTAGTCGACGAGGTCGAAGATCGGGGCCTCGGCGTCCTTGTTGATGGCCACGATGGTCTTCGAGGTCTGCATACCCGCGCGGTGCTGGATCGCACCGGAGATGCCGGAGGCGATGTACAGCTGCGGCGAGACCGACTTGCCGGTCTGGCCGACCTGGTTGGAGTGCGGGTACCAGCCGGCGTCGACGGCGGCGCGCGAGGCACCGACGGCGGCACCGAGCGAGTCGGCGAGCGCCTCGATGACCCCGAAGTTCTCGGCGCCGTTCACGCCGCGGCCGCCGGAGACCACGATGGCGGCCTCGGTCAGCTCCGGGCGGCCGGTCGACTCGCGCGCGGTACGCGCGGTGACCTTGGTTCCGGTGGCCTGGGCGGAGAAGGTGACGGCGAGCGCCTCGACGGCGCCGGCGGCCGGGGCGGCCTCGACGGGGGCCGAGTTCGGCTTGACCGTGATGACCGGGGTGCCCTTGGAGACACGGGACTTGGTGGTGAAGGAGGCGGCGAACGCGGACTGCGTCGCGACCGGGCCCTCGTCACCGGCCTCCAGGTCCACGGCGTCGGTGATGATGCCGGAGCCGATGCGGACCGCGAGGCGGGCCGCGATCTCCTTGGCCTCGGCCGAGGAGGGGACGAGCACGGCGGCCGGGGAGACCGCCTCGTAGGCGGCCTGCAGCGCGTCGACCTTGGGGACGACGAGGTACTCGGCGAACTCGGGGGCGTCGGCGGTGAGGACCTTCACGGCACCGTGCTCGGCGAGGGCCGGGGCGGTGGCCTCGGCGCCGGCACCGAGCGCGACGGCGACGGGCTCGCCGAGGCGGCGGGCCAGCGTCAGCAGCTCCAGGGTCGGCTTGCGGACGGCACCGTCGACGTGGTCGACGTAGACGAGAATCTCAGCCATGGGGATGCAATCTCCTGCGAACGAAGAGGGGCGGGTCGGACGGCTCGCGCGAGCCCTAGATGAACTTCTGGCTCGCGAGGTACTCGGCCAGCTGCTTGCCGCCCTCGCCCTCGTCCTTGACGATCGTGCCGGCGGTGCGCGCCGGACGCTCGGCGGCGGAGTCGACCGCGGTCCAGGAGCCCTCCAGGCCGACCTGCTCGGCGTCGATGTCGAGGTCGTCGAGGTCCAGGGACTCCACCGGCTTCTTCTTGGCGGCCATGATGCCCTTGAAGGACGGGTAGCGCGCCTCGCCCGACTGGTCGGTCACCGACACGACGGCCGGGAGCGAGGCCTCCAGCTGCTCGGAGGCGGTGTCGCCGTCACGGCGCCCCTTGACGACGCCGTCCTCGACGGAGACCTCGGAGAGCAGCGTGACCTGCGGGACGCCCAGGCGCTCGGCCAGGATCGCGGGGAGGACACCCATGGTGCCGTCGGTGGAGGCCATACCGGCGATGACGAGGTCGTAGCCGGTCTTCTCGATCGCCTTGGCGAGCACGAGCGAGGTGCCCATGACGTCGGAGCCGTGCAGGTCGTCGTCCTCGACGTGGACGGCCTTGTCGGCGCCCATGGACAGCGCCTTGCGCAGCGCGTCCTTGGCGTCCTCGGGGCCGACCGTGAGCACGGTGACCTCGGCGTCGTCGGCCTCTTCGGCGATCTGCAGCGCCTGCTCGACCGCGTACTCGTCGAGCTCCGACAGCAGGCCGTCGACGTCGTCGCGGTCGACGGTCAGGTCATCGGCGAAGTGCCGGTCGCCGGTGGCGTCGGGCACGTACTTCACACAGACAACGATCCTCAAGCTCACGCCGGCTCTCCTACTGCATCGTCATAACGGGGCTGCCTTGTTGCTCGCAGCATAGGCGCCTGAAGGGCGGGTTTCCGGTCGGGGCGTCCGACCGATCCCATCGGGATATTACTCGCCAGTACAGCCGTTCCGTTACCGCTGAGCAAGCGCTCAGGGTGTGACCTTGCCAACGCTCAGGTTAGGGCACCCTCAGTCACGCAGAGCGTGGAAGCTTCCCTGGTGGTAGAGGAGCGGACGCCCCTCGCCCGCCGGGTCCCCGGCCACGACCTCGGCGATCACGATCCGATGGTCCCCGGCAGGGACGCGGGCCACCACCCGGCACACCAGCCAGGCGAGGACCCCGTCCAGGATCGGGACGCCCTCGGGGCCGGCGCTCCACCGGGTCGGGGCGGCGAACCGGTCGGCTCCGCTGCGCGCGAAGGTCTCCGCGAGCCGCTGCTGGTGCTCGCCGAGGACGTGGACGCCGACGAACTCGGCCTCGGAGAGGACGGGCCAGCTGGAGCTGGAGGTGCCCACGCCGAAGGAGAGCAGGGGCGGCTCGGCGGCCACGGAGGTGAGGGAGGTGGCGGTGAAGCCGACGGGGCGGTCCCCGTGGGCGGTGACGACCGCGACACCGGCCGCGTGCCGCCGGAAGACGGAGCGGAGGAGATCGGGTGAGGCCGCGGGCGCCGGGGAGGCCTCACGGTCGGCGGCAGTGGCCTGGCGCGGGGCGCCGACCGTGCGGAGGAGGTCGGGTGTGACCGTCATGGAGTTGTCCTTCTGCGAGGGAGACATGCGGGGGGACCGGGGGTTCTCAGACACCCGGACAGCGCGCGCTCGCGTGACGGGCCAGGTCGACGTGGACCCGCCCGGTGAGAAGGAGTTCGGAAGGCACGTCGTCAGCCTGACGATCGATGGCCGGTGCAGTCAAGCGGGTACCGGGATGTGGGAGATGTGTCACCGCGTCAGACCGCGCGCCCCAGGGCCGCGATGACGTCGGCGCGCCGGGGCTGGCCCGAGGCCCGCACCACGACCCGGCCCGCGCGGTCGAGGACGAGCACGGTGGGGGTGCGGACGATGTCGTACTTCCGTACGAGGTCCAGTCGTTCCTCGGCGTCGATCTCGACGTGGCCCACGCCCTCGACCATGCCCGCGACCTCGGCGAGCGTGCGCCGCGTGGCGCGGCAGGGCTGGCAGAAGGCCGTGGAGAACTGGACGAGGGTCGCCCGCTCCCCCAGCTCGATGCCGGCCTCCGTACCGAGTCCCGTCATGTCTCCGTCTCCCTGTCGCTCCCCGACGCCCATACTCCCCCCGTGCAGCGTCCGCGACCGCCGAACGATTCCCGTCACGGCCACCGGGGGTGACGATTATCTCCCCGTGCGAAGCCGTCAGGACTGGTCAGCGGGGCCCACATGGGGCACGATCTGCCCAAAGCCGAAAACCTACGGCCGCGTAACTTCCGCCGGGAGAGCCCTCCCCAGGCACAGAAGAAGGGGTTCCTCTCAGATGGCAGAACTCGTGTATCGGCCGGTCATCGGTGCCGCACTGACCATGTTCAAGGCACTGGACCTCAAGATCGACACGCAGGGTTCGGAGCACATCCCGCGGACCGGCGGCGCGGTGCTCGTCAGCAACCACATCAGCTATCTGGACTTCATCTTCACGGGCCTGGCCGCGCTGCCGCAGAAGCGTCTCGTCCGCTTCATGGCCAAGGACTCGGTGTTCCGGCACAAGGTGTCGGGGCCGCTGATGCGCGGCATGAAGCACATCCCGGTGGACCGCTCGCAGGGCGAGCACGCCTACAAGCACGCGCTCGAGTCGCTGAAGGCCGGGGAGATCATCGGCGTCTTCCCCGAGGCGACCATCTCGCAGTCCTTCACGCTGAAGAGCTTCAAGTCGGGTGCCGCGCGCCTCGCGCAGGAGGCCGGGGTGCCGCTGATCCCGATGGCGCTCTGGGGCACGCAGCGCGTCTGGACGAAGGGCCGGCCGCGGAACTTCAAGCGCAGCCACATCCCGGTGACCATCCGGGTCGGCGAGCCGGTGGAGGCCTCGCCGGACCAGTACGCGGGCGCCATCACCCGGCGGCTGCGCGAGCGGGTCCAGGAGCTCCTGGAGGCCGCGCAGCGCGCCTATCCCGTACGCCCCAAGGACGCGACCGACACCTGGTGGGTGCCGGCGCACCTCGGCGGCACGGCGCCGACCCCGGCCGAGGTGAAGGACGCCGGCTGACGGCTCTGCCGTAGGGCGGCGGGGGCCGTGCCTACTCCGGGTCGCGGACCGTGATCCGCGCCCCGGGGCTCAGCTTCTCCAGCGACTCGGCCAGCTCCGCCCCGGCGGCGAGCAGCTCCTCGCGCGTCATGGGCGCGAGCGACTCCAGCAGGAAGATCGCGTTCACCGTGGCGTCGTCGATCCGGGTGCGCGGCCCCTGGCGCCAGTTCCAGCGGCGGCAGGTGACGCCGGCGTCGTCGCACCAGACGATCTCGCCCGGCTCCGGGTGCTCCACCGTCTCCGCGCCGCCCGCCATGGTCACGAACGGCTCGTCGCCGATGGCCCGGACGAGGCGCATGGCGCCCTGGATCCGGTCGAGATCCTCGCCGCCGGCGGGGATCAGGTGGCCGACGCTGATCGCGTTGTAGGCGTCGACGAGCCGGTTGATGCGGGGCAGTCCCCCGTCCGCGAGCGCGCGCTTGGCCAGCGCCTCGGCGGAGTTGCGGGTACGGGAGGGCTTGGCGCCGAACGCGGCGTACGCGGCGCGCCAGGCGGCGATGTGCGGGTCCTGGTCCGGGGTCCGGCCGTCGAGCCGTTCGGCGAGGCGCCGGGCCGCGTCGTCGAGCAGGGCCGCACTCGTCTCGTCACTGGGGCCGTTGACCAGCCCGTGCGCCTCGACCGCGAGATGCGTGAAGCCGGGGACGAGGGCGCGCACCTCGTCGGAGACGGTCAGGGTGAGAGACATGGTCGTCCTTGCGTCGGAGGGCGTACGACGGCGTCAGAGATCGGCCGGCAGGATCCGCAGGAGCTCCGAGCTGTCCCGCGCCGTGCGCATGGCGCTCACCACTCCCGCATGCGGTACAGCGTACAGCACTGCGTAGTCCATTTCATTGAACTCCGGGTCGGGCAGGAACGCCAGCCGCTCCTCCCCCAGCGAGAACGCGGCCTCCCGGCCCGGCTCTCCGCCTCGCGGATCCTGCCGGTGCCAGGTCGCCGCGCCGGGCAGGCGGACGGCGACGAGTCCGTGGAGCACCTCGAACTTCTGGTAGCCGAGCGCGGCCGGGATCGACTCGGCCCGCAGCAGCGCGGCGAGGGCGTGGGCCTTGGCGTGGCAGATCCCGGTGCGCTGTTCGAGGACGTCGGAGGCGCGCCAGGTGACGCGGGGGTCACCGGTGTCACTGGAGTGCGGGATCTCGTCCCGTACGAACTCGTACGCGGCCTGGGCGTATGCGTATACGTCGGGATGACGGGCGCGCAGTGCGGCGGCGATCTCCCTGACGACGGGGTGGTCGTGGTTGATGACCTCGTCGGCTGCGAGGTACGCGGAGAGTTCGGGGTCCTGCTGGATGAGCTCCATAGCCGGGGACCCTAGAAAGACGACGGACCGGAAGTCAATGGATTTCCGGTCCGCCGCATACTTATGTTGATCGCCGCGATGCTCTCGCTGTGGTGCTCTCGCTGCGTTGCTTTCGGATTGGCGCTACCGCGCCATCTCCTCCTTCAGCCCCCGCAGGAAGGCGTCGACGTCGTCCTCCGTGGTGTCGAAGGAACACATCCAGCGCACGTCGCCCGCCGCCTCGTCCCAGAAGTAGAAGCGGAAGCGCTTCTGCAGCCGGGTGGAGACCTCGTGCGGGAGCCGCGCGAAGACCGCGTTGGCCTGGACCGGGTAGAGGATCTCCACCCCGTCCACCTCCCGCACACCCGCCGCGAGGCGCTGCGCCATCGCGTTGGCGTGCTGGGCGTTGCGCAGCCACAGGTCCTTGGCGAGCAGCGCCTCCAGCTGGGCCGACACGAAGCGCATCTTGGAGGCGAGCTGCATGGACAGCTTCCGCAGGTGCTTCATGTGGCTGACGGCGTCCGGGTTGAGGACGACCACGGCCTCGCCGAACATCATGCCGTTCTTGGTGCCGCCGTAGGAGATCACGTCGACGCCGACCGCGTTGGTGAACGCCCGCATCGGCACGTTCAGGGACGCGGCGGCGTTGGCTATCCGGGCGCCGTCGAGGTGCACCTTCATGCCCTTGCCGTGGGCGTGCTCCACGATGGCCCGGATCTCGTCCACGGTGTAGACGGTGCCCAGCTCCGTGTTCTGGGTGATCGAGACGACCTGCGGCATGGCGCGGTGCTCGTCCTCCCAGCCCCAGGCCTGCCGGTCGATCAGCTCGGGGGTGAGCTTGCCGTCCGGGGTGGGGACGGTGAGCAGCTTGAGGCCGCCCATCCGCTCCGGGGCACCGCCCTCGTCCACGTTGATGTGCGCGGACTCGGCGCAGATCACCGCGCCCCAGCGGTCGGTCAGCGCCTGCAGGGCGGTGACGTTCGCGCCGGTGCCGTTGAAGACCGGGAAGGCCTCGGCGGTCGGCCCGAAGTGGCTGTGCATGATCCGCTGGAGGTGGTCGGTGTACTCGTCCTCCCCGTACGCGACCTGGTGCCCGCCGTTGGCGAGCGCGACGGCCGCGAGCACCTCCGGGTGGACGCCCGCGTAGTTGTCGCTGGCGAAGCCCCGGACCGACGGGTCGTGGTGACGACGGGCGTCGGTCTTCGCGGGCAGGCCGGTTGCGGGAGCCGGGTTCACGGCTTGGGGGTCAGCCACAGACGCTGTCCATTCACTTCCTGTGCGGGCCGCTCCCAGACGGAGGCGATCTCGTCGGCCAGATCCTTGACGTCGGTGAAGCCCGCGAACTTCGCATTCGGGCGCTCGGCGCGCATGGCGTCGTGCACCAGTGCCTTGATCACCAGGATCGCAGCCGCCGCCTTGGGGCCTTCCTCGCCCCCCGCCTTGCGGAAGTCGTCGCCCATGGCGAGCGTCCAGGCCTCGGCCGCGGCCTTGGCCGAGGCGTAGGCCGCGTTGCCCGCGGTCGGCTTCGACGCGCCGGCGGCGCTGATCAGCACGTAGCGGCCGCGGTCGCTGCGGAGCAGCGGCTCGTGGAAGGCGAGCGAGGTGGACTGGACGGTCCGGATGAGGAGCTTCTCCAGGAAGGTCCAGTCGGCCAGGTCGGTCTCGGCGAAGGAGGAGCTGCCGCGCCAGCCGCCGACGAGGTGGACCAGACCGTCGATCCGGCCGAACTCCTTCTCGGTCTTGTCCGCCCACTCCCGGGCCGCGCCGAGATCGAAGAGGTCGACCGTGTCGCCGATGACCGTGGCACCGCCGTGGGCGTACCGGGCGGCGTCGACCGCCTCGGCGAGCCGGGCCGGGTCGGCGTCGGCGCCGACGACGATGGCGCCCGCTTCGGCGAGGCGCATCAGCGTCGCCCGGCCGGCAGGACCGGCCGCACCCGCGACCGCGATGACGGCGCCTTCCAGCGGCCCGCCGTTCCCGTTGCCGTTCATGGTCGTCCCCTCCTCCTCCGTGACAGGGTTCACGCGGCAGCCTGCTCGGCCCGCGAAGCGTTCGCGGCGGTGATGCCCTTGGTAGCGGCGATCACGCCCTTCAGCTTCTTGGAGAGGGCCTCATAGAACATGCTCAGCGGAAACTCGTCCGGAAGCACGTCGTCGACGAGCTTGCGGGGCGGGAGGGTCAGGTCGAGGGCGTCGGGGCCCTTGGCCCACTTCGATCCCGGGTGCGGGGCGAGGTAGGTGGAGACGAGGTCGTACGCCTTGAACCAGTGGACCAGCTTCGGACGGTCGATGCCGTCGCGGTACAGCTGCTCGATCTCGGCGCAGAGCTGGTTGGTGACCTCGGGGGCGCGGTTCCAGTCGATCTTCAGCTTGTTGTCGGTCCACCGCACCACGTCGTGCTTGTGGAGGTACGCGAAGAGGAGCTGGCCGCCCAGTCCGTCGTAGTTGCGGGTGCGGTCGCCGGTGACCGGGAAGCGGAACATCCGGTCGAAGAGCACGGCGTACTGCACGTCACGCCCGTGGGCGTTGCCCTCGGCCTCCAGCTTCACGGCCTCCTTGAAGGCGGTGAGGTCGCAGCGCAGCTCCTCCAGGCCGTACATCCAGAACGGCTGGCGCTGCTTGATCATGAAGGGGTCGAACGGCAGGTCGCCGTGGCTGTGGGTGCGGTCGTGGACCATGTCCCAGAGCACGAAGGCGGCCTCGCAGCGCTTCTGGTCCTCGACCATGGCCGCGATGTCCTCGGGCAGCTCGATGCCGAGGATGTCGACGGCGGCCTCGGTGACCTTACGGAAGCGGGCGGCCTCGCGGTCGCAGAAGATGCCGCCCCAGCTGAAGCGCTCGGGGGCCTCGCGCACGGCGATGGTCTCGGGGAAGAGGACGGCCGAGTTGGTGTCGTAGCCGGCCGTGAAGTCCTCGAAGGTGATGCCGCAGAACAGCGGGTTGTCGTAGCGGGTGGCCTCGAGGTCGGAGAGCCACTCCGGCCAGACCATGCGCAGCACGACCGCTTCGAGGTTGCGGTCGGGGTTGCCGTTCTGGGTGTACATCGGGAAGAGCACCAGGTGCTGCAGCCCGTCCTGGCGGTCGGCGGCCGGCTGGAAGGCGAGGAGCGAGTCCAGGAAGTCCGGGACCTCGAAGCCGCCCTCGGCCCACTTGCGCAGGTCGGCGACGAGCGCGCGGTGGTACGCGGCGTCGTGCGGGACGAGCGGGGACAGCTGCTCCACCGCGGTCGCGATCCGCTCGACGGTGGCCTCGACGAGGGCGCGGGACGGCGCGCCCTCGGCGTCGAGGTCGATGGACCCGTCCTTGCTCTGCCACGGACGGATCTCCTCCACGGCATTCTTGAGCTCGGGCCAGGCAGGGTGCTGGATCACCGGAGCAGCGGTGGCTATCCCCCCACCGGTCGCGTCGGCCACAAGAATTTCCGTCATTTCACTTCCTCCACAGGAGAACCTCGCGTCAAGACACCGTATCCGCCCGAGGTTCCTCCGGACAAGAGGAGCAAGAGAAATTATCCTGTGCGACCCCCATGGTCACCGTTAATTTTCCTGTCCGGCGACGTTTCAGCACGCGCATCCGCGCCCTGAGGGCGTCCGCCAGCCAGGGGCCTGCCGGTGAAGTGGGGGATGACCTTGTCGCCCCATTGACGCAGGGTCTCCAGACAGGCCTCCTGCGGCACGGTCCCCATCTGCATCAGACACATGACCTCGTCGGCCCCCGCGTCCCGCAGCCGCTCCACGTACGCGATCGCGTCCTCCGCGGTGCCGTAGGCGTGGTCGGCGTTGAAGGTGGCCGTGGCGGTGGGGCGGACCGGGATGGACTGCTCATGCAGCCGCGCCTCGACCTGCTCGGCGGCGCGGCGCATCTCCGCCGCCTCGTCGGCGCCGTCCACCACCGCCTCGTCGGGGACACCGGCGCCGCCGTACCAGTGGCCGATCGACTGCGCGAAGAACCGCTGGCCCCGGATGCCGATCCGGCGCGCCTCGGCCCGGTCGTCGAGGACGATCGTGGGGCAGAGCACGGAGAAGTGGTCGTTGACGACCGTGGAGACGAACCGCTCCCCCGTGCGCTCGGCGCGCGCGGTGTCGTAGACCCGGCGCATCCCGGCGATCGACTCGGGCCCGGCGAAGCCCATCACCAGCGCGCCGATGCCGAGCTCGGCGGCCTGGACGAGGGTCTCGGTACGGCTGCAGGCGAGGAAGAGGGGCGGGTGCGGGGTCTGGCGCGGGCGGGGCAGGATCGGATGCGGATCGATCCTGATCAGCTCGGAGCGGTACTCCAGCTCGTCCTTCTGCCAGGCCCGGCCGATGATGCGGAGCGCGTCCTCGACCTCCTGGGTGGTGCGGTCCCGGTCGACCCCGCACAGCGAGGTCTCCTGTGCGGTGCCGCCGCGTCCCGCGCCGAGATCGAGGCGGCCACCGGAGAGCAGATCGAGCATCGCGGCGCGCTCGGCGACCCGGGCGGGGTGGTTGAAGTTGAACGGCATGCAGACCACACCGTGCCCGACGCGGATCCGGCTCGTGCGCGCGGCGACATAGCTGAGGAAGACCTCGGGTGCGGACATGTGGGCGTACCACTTCAGGGAGTGGTGCTCGACCGCCCAGACCCGGTCGAATCCCATCTCCTCGGCCAGCACGGCCTGCTCGACGCAGTCGTGGATGACCTGGTGCTCGTGGACTACGGTGGGGTCGGCCAGCTGCGCCTCGAAGATCACGGAGAACTGCACATGCCCTCCAGGGGGTTGTCTCGGGATGCTGCCCTCTCTTTCAATTCGTCATATGACTAGTCGTCAGCCCGAGAAGAGGCAAGAGCCGGAGCGGGGATTGCCGCAGACGGCGTGGGCGGTGCTCGGCCTGCTGTCGTTCCCCGGCGAGCGCACCGGATACGAGCTGAAGAAGTGGGCGGACGCGTCGCTGCGCTTCTTCTACTGGTCGCCCGCGATCAGCCAGATCTACGCGGAGCTGCGCCGGCTCGAATCGTGCGGCTACGTGACGTCCGCGCGTTCCGGCCCCGAGGAGCCCAGGACCAAACGGCGGTACGCGATCACGGAGGCGGGCCGGGCCGCGCTGGCGGCCTGGGCAGGCGGCGACGGCGGCGCGGTGGTCCTGAAGCACCCGCTGGTCCTGCGGGTGTGGCTCGGGCACCTCGCCGAGCCCGATCGGCTGCGCGCGCTGGTCGAGGAACACATCGAGCGGACGCGCACGGAACTCGAGGAGGCCCGGGCCGCCCTGGCCCACGCGGAGACCGTCCCGCAGTGGCGCCATCCGGCCGTGGCGCTGCGCTGGAGCGTGCGGCAGCACCTGGCCGAGCTGGAACTCGCGGAGGCGATGCTGGCGGACCTGGCGGAGCTTGCGGAGCTGGGCTCGCCCGGGGGTTCCCCGGGCGGACCCTAGAAGGGGCGCGCCCGGGCGGACCCCGGCAGGGCGCCGGGCGGACCTCGGAGTTGTCCCGGGCGCCCGCCGGCAGGAGCGCGCCCGGGTGGGAAAGGCGCCTGTAGCGCTCACACGTCGCGGCGGTGCACGACGGCCACGGTGACGACCGCCGCGACCAGCGACCAGGCCCCGAACACGGTCCACGCCTCGGTGACCGACACCGGGTACTTCTCCACCCCGTAGTCCCGCGCGGGGTTCTCGACCAGGGCGCGCCACGCGGTGAGCGGCATCGCGTTGCCGATCTCCTTGACCCACCGGTAGGTCTCGCCGAGGAAGAGCGACGGCAGCAGGAGGAGTACGCCGACGACCGCCACGACCGTGCCCGCGGCATGCCGGACGAGGGCGCCGAGGGCCATGCCGACGAGGGCACAGAGCGGTGCGAGCAGCGCGGAGGCGACGACGGCCCGCAGGGCTCCCGGGTCGCCCAGGGACAGGCCGTGGTGGTCGCGCAGGATCGCCTGGGTCGCGCCGAACGAGGCGCCCGCGACGGCCGTTCCGAGGACGAGCATGACCGCCGCCATGACGATCGCCTTGGCCGACATCACCGCGCGGCGCGCGGGGACGGCGGCGAAGGTGGTGCGGATCAGCCCGGTGGTGTACTCGCCGAAGACCGCGAGGGCGCCGACGCTGCCGGCGACGACCATGAGGAGCTGCCAGGCCGGGTCGACGAAGGCCGCCGCGAGGGGATCGAAGAGCATCTCGGGCTTGGCGGGCATGCCGGGTGGCGGAGCGGGAGGCAGTTCGGGCTGTTGCGCCAGGCGCTCCGCGTTGGTCCGGGCGGAGTTCACGTTGATGCCGATGACCGCGAGCGGGGCGAGCCCGAGGACCCAGTAGGTGGAGCGCAGCGAGAACAGCTTGATCCACTCGGCGGTGAGGAGGTCCCGGAACCGGGCCGGGGAGTCGACGGCGGTCGCGCGCGCCTTCGGTTCGGACAGCGTCCCTGTGGTCATCGTGCGTCTCCTGCGCTGTATTCGGTGCTTGCGGCGGTGAGCCCCATGAAGGCCTCCTCCAGGGAGGCGGAGCGCGGTGCGAGTTCGTGGAGGAGGACGCGGTGGTGGAAGGCGAGTTCGCCGACGCGGTCCGCGCTCAGGCCGGTCACGGTGCACGAGCCGTCGTCCTCGTGGTGGACGGCCGCTCCTTCCGGGCCGAGGGCGGCCGTCAGGGCGGCGATGTCGGGGGTACGGACCGACACGCGCAGCCGGGTTCCACGGGTCGCGAACTCCGCCAGGCTCTCCGCGGCGATCAGCTCGCCCCGGCCGATGACGATCAACTGCTCGGCGGTGTGCTCCATCTCGCGCATCAGATGGCTGGAGACCAGGACGGTGCGGCCCTCGGCGGCCAGCCGCCGGAAGAGGCCGCGTACCCAGAGCACGCCCTCCGGGTCGAGGCCGTTGAGCGGCTCGTCGAAGAGCAGGACGGGCGGATCGCCGAGGAGGGCGCCGGCGATGCCGAGCCGTTGCTTCATCCCCAGCGAGTAGCCGCCGATGCGGCGCTGGGCGGCGGCGGTCAGCCCGACCTCCGCCAGGACCTCCGCGACCCGGCCGCGCGGCAGCCCGTTGCTGCTCGCCAGTGCGGACAGATGCGCCCGCGCGGTGCGTCCGCCGTGCACGTCGTGGGCGTCGAGCAGTGCCCCGACGTGCCGCAGCCCGCGCGGCCGGCCGCGGAAAGGCCGCCCGTCGACGGTGACGGTGCCGCTGGTGGGGGCGCTCAGACCGAGGATCGTCCGCAGCGTGGTGGACTTGCCGGCGCCGTTCGGGCCGAGGAAGCCGGTGATGCGGCCGGGGCGGACCGTGAAGGTCAGGCGGTCGACGGCGGTCGTGGCGCCGTATCGCTTGGTGAGTTCGTTGACTTCGATCACCCGACCACGGTGCCGGGGCCCGTGCCCGCGCGGCATCGGCCCGCGGGCCACGTTCCCGGGATCCGTGGGTAGCCCCGAGGCGTAAGCCCGCGGGCCGATGCCCGCGCCCCGGCCGGTCCTTATGATCACGCCATGAGCCACTCCCCCCGCGCCGCCCGCTCGTGGCGCATGCGACCGGCCGCGGCGCAGGCCCTGGCCTGGTGCGGTGGGCTCGCCTACCCGGTCCTGCTGTACCTCGCGGTGTTCCACGAGCGTGAGCCCACCGGCGTACGGCTCCTGTTGCCGGCGGCCCTGTCGGTTCTGGCGCTTCCCCTGTTGCGGAGTCGCCCCCTGCCGGCCCTGGCGCTGATCCTGGCCGGTTCGCTCGCCGCGACGGTGGTGGCGGCCTCGAACCTGGCCGCGGCCCTCCCCTTCACGGCGCCGGGGCAGGCGTGGCAGATCGGCTGTCTGCAGGCGCTGGTGACGGACGTCGCCGTGGGCTGGATCGCCGCCACCCTGAGGCGCAGGACCGCGCTCGTCGCCGCGGGCTCCGCCCTCACCGTGCAGATCGCCGTGGCCGCCCATCCCCGGGGCGGGCAGGACGCCTTCCTCTCGACCACCGCGTTCCTCGTCCTGATGCTCGCCCTCGCCTGGACGACCGGCCATCTCGTCCAGGAGCGCCGCGTGCACGCCGAGACGGTACGGGCCCAGAGCGCGGCCCAGGCGGTCACCGCCGAGCGGCTGCGGATCGCCCGCGAGCTGCACGACATGGTCGCGCACAGCATCGGGATCATCGCCATTCAGGCCGGCACGGGCCGCCGGGTCATCGACACCCAGCCGGCCGAGGCCCGCAACGCGCTGGCCGCCATCGAGAGCACCAGCAGGGACACCCTGGCAGGACTGCGCCGCATGCTGGGGGCGCTCCGCGCAACCGCGCCCGAAGGCGCGCCGCTGGCCCCCGCGCCGACCCTGGCGGACGTCGACCGGCTGGTCGCGCACACCGAGGACGGCGGCGTACGGGCCGATGTGGAGTGGCGGGGAGACCGCCGTCCGCTGCCCGCGGACGTCGAACTGTCCGCCTTCCGCATCATCCAGGAGGCCATCACGAACGTGGTGCGTCACGCGGGCACGGACGAGTGCCGGGTGGTCATCGACTACGAGGAGGCCGGACTGTCCATCGAGATCACCGACCGCGGTCACGGGCCCGCCGCCGCGGGCACCGGTTACGGCATCACCGGGATGCGCGAGCGGGCCGCCCTGCTGGACGGCCGGTTCGCCGCGGGGCCCCGGCCAGGCGGCGGCTTTCGGGTGGCGGCCCGGCTGCCGGTGCCCGTGGAGGCGCGATGAACGCGCCCGCCGTCCGTGTGGTGCTCGTCGACGACCAGCCGCTGGTGCGCGCCGGGCTGCGCGTCCTCGTCGCGGACAGCGCCGGCCTCGAGATCGTGGGAGAGGCGGAGACAGGCGATCAGGCGGTCCGACTGGCCGAGGAGCTCCGGCCCGACGTGGTGGTCATGGACATCCGGATGCCCGGGATGAACGGCATCGAGGCGACCGCGCTGATCACGGCGGGACCGAGCCCGGCACGGGTCCTCGTCCTCACCACCTTCGACGACGACGAGTACGTCTACGGCGCGCTGCGCGCGGGGGCGAGCGGGTTCCTCGTCAAGGACATGGACCTGGACGACATCCTCGCCGCCATCCGTGTGGTCGCCGCGGGCGACGCCCTGATCGCGCCGAGCGTGACCCGCCGGCTGATCCAGGACTTCGCGGCCCGCCCCGCGCCCGGTGCAGGGCCTCCGCCCACAGCGGTCGAGGGGATCACCGACCGCGAACGGGAGGTGCTCACCCTGATCGGCAGCGGACTGTCCAACGCGGAGATCGCCGGCCGGCTCTTCATCAGCCCCGCCACGGCCAAGGCCCACGTGGGGCGGCTGTTCACCAAGCTGGCGGCCCGTGACCGGGTCCAGCTCGTCATCATCGCCTACGAGCTGGGCCTGGTGTCGCCGTCGCGCTGACCGGGCGGGTGCGGTCGGAGGGGTGGCTTCCGACGCCCCGCGCGCATGCGCTTCCTTCTTCCGGTGAAGTCATTAGGCTGCGCCCCGAGCCGCACCGGGAGCCCGGAGGGACCCGGGCCCGGACATCGACGGAAGCGAGAAGATCTTGAGTTTCCTCACCATCGGTCACCGCGGAGTCATGGGCGTCGAGCCCGAGAACACCCTGCGTTCCTTCGTCCGCGCCGAACGGGCCGGCATGGACGTCATCGAACTGGACCTGCACCTGAGCAAGGACGGCGCCCTCGTCGTCATGCACGACGCGGACGTCGGCCGGACCACCGACGGCAGCGGCCCGATCGCCGAGAAGACCCTCGCGGAGCTGCGGGAGCTCGACGCGGGGGACGGGGAGCACGTCCCGGTCTTCGAGGAGGTCCTGGACGCGGTGCGGTCCCCGCTCCAGGCGGAGATCAAGGACGCGGCGGCGGCCCGCGCGCTCGCCGAGGTGATGGTCCGGCGCGACCTGGTCGGCCGCGTTGAGGTGCTCTCGTTCCACGACGAGGCCCTCGCCGAGGTGGCGCGCCTGGTCCCCGGCGTCCGTACGGCGCTGGTCGCCGAGGAGTGGGGACCGGACCTCGTGGACCGGGCGAAGGCCGTCGGCGCCGGGGCGCTCGTCCTGAGCATCCGGAACCTCACCCTGGAGACCGTCGAGCACGCCCACGCGGAGGGGCTCCGGGTGATCGGGTGGGTGGTCAACACCCAGGACCATCTGCGGCTCGTCCGTGCCCTCGAGCTGGACGGCGCGACGACCGACTACCCGGAGATCCGCCGCACCGGCCGCTTCACGGCCTGAGCCGGGGCACCTGCCCGGGACTCAGGCCAGCGGCTTGACCAAGAGCTCGAACTGCAGGTCGTCCCGCTGCGGGAGACCGAAGCGGTCGTCGCCGTACGGGAACGGGGTCATCCGGCCCGTACGGCGGTAGCCGCGCCGCTCGTACCAGGCGATGAGCTCCTCGCGCACCGAGATCACGGTCATGTGCATCTCGGTCACGCCCCACATCTCCCGGACCCGGCGCTCCGCCTCCTCGATGATCCGGCGGCCGAGGCCCGCGCCCTGGAGCTCGGGACGCACGGCGAACATGCCGAAGTAGGCGGCCTCGTCGCGGTGTTCGAGCTGGCAGCAGGCGACGATCTCGTCGCCGCGCTCCACCACCAGGAGCCGGCTGCCGGGCGTGGTGATGACGGCGCGGACGCCCTCCTCGTCGGTGCGCTGCCCCTGGAGGATGTCCGCCTCGGTGGTCCAGCCGGCCCGGCTGGAATCGCCCCGGTACGCCGATTCGACGAGGGGGACGAGGACCGGGACGTCGGCCTCGACCGCGTCGCGGTAGGCGATCAGGTCGGTGTCCTGGGGCGTGGCGGTGTCCATGCTGTACGGGTCTCCCCTCGGGGGCGCTGGCGATCCCCCCGAGCCTAACGCGCTCGGGGCGTGCTCCCCCCGCGTACACCTGTGCGCTCGCGTAGGCGGGTCCGGCCGCGGGCATCCCCTCGGAGGGGAGACCACGGGAGGTGTGGCGTGCACGGACCGGCCGTGACGGCCTGGCTGTTGCTGACGCTGTGCGGGGCGAGCGCGGTCTACTGCCTGCTGCGGGCGCGCCGCTGCGCGGGAGAGGAGCGCAGAACGGCCGTGGGTGAGGCGGTGATGGGGTTCGGGATGGCGGCGATGGCGCTGCCCGCGACGGTCGTGACCCCGCCGGCCTGGTCGTGGGCGGTGTACGCGGCGGTGTTCGGGGCCGCGGCCCTGCACGCGCTCGGCTCGGTCCGGCGCGGCGGCCACCATCTGCACCACCTGGTGGGTTCGCTGGCGATGGTGCACATGGCGTGGCCGGGGGCGGGCCAGGGCGGGGCGCACGGCGGCCACGGGGGCGGTGGGGGCCTGCCGCTGGTGACGGGCGCGCTGCTCGTCTACTTCGTGGTGTACGTGCTCCATCAGGGCGCGCGGCTCGTCCCGGTCCCGGGACAGTCGGCCGCACCGGCGGGCGGTCCGGCGCCGATGTGGGTCGTGGGGCCCGAGTTCACGCTCGTGTGCCGGCTGTCGATGGCCCTCGCGATGCTGGCGATGCTCGTCACGCTCTGAACCGCCGCGGGGTGTCGGAGCGTCCGGTGAAACCGTGGCGTACGTCACTTGGCGCGCCGGGCCGTTACCCAGACGTAGCACGGGCTCATAGGCTGACGCCATGTTGGTCTCCCTCGCGTTGCTCGCGCTCGGCGTCCTGACCGCCGTCGTGGCCCCACGACTGCTCTCGCGGTCCGACTGGGCGGAACGCGAGCCCGTGGTGGCGCTCTGGATGTGGCAGTGCGTGGTGGCGGCCGTCCTCCTGTGCTTCGCGCTGTCGATGACGTTCAGCGCGGCCGCCGCCTGGCACGTGGTGCGCGGCCAGGTCTTCGCCCCCGCGCCGCGCCAGGTGATCGAGGCGTACGAACTGGGCGCGCACCAGCCCTGGTCGGCGGCGCTGGCCGTGGTCCTCGCCTGCGGCGGCCTGTGGACCTGCGCGATGCTGACCCGGGAGATCCGCGGCGCGCGGGCCCGCCGCCGGCGGCGGCGCTGCGAACTGCTGGTCCGTTCCCCGCTGTTGCCGGGCGAGGAGCCGGGCAGCGAGCCCCTGGTGGTCCTGGAGGGCGAGCGGCCGGACGCCTGGTGGCTGCCGGGCAGCACGCCCCAGCTGGTCATCACGACGGCGGCGCTGCGCCGGCTGAAGGGCCGCCAGCTCGACGCCGTCCTCGCCCACGAGCAGGGACACGCGCGGGCGCGCCACGACTGGCTGTTGCACTGCTCGGGCGCGCTGGCGAACGGGTTCCCCGGCATCCCGGTCTTCGCGGCCTTCCGCGACCAGATGCACCGGCTGGTGGAGCTGGCCGCCGACGATGTCGCCTCGCGGCGGTTCGGGCGGCTGACGATCGCCCTGGCGCTTGTCGAACTCAACGAGGAGCGTGGGGTGTTCGGCCCCGGCACGACCTCCGGCGCGGACCTCCCCCGGCGGGTGAACCGGCTCCTCACGGCCGCTCCCCGGCTGACGCCGGTGCGTCGGCTGCGGCTGACGGCCGCCGCCGCGCTGGTCCCGGTGGTGCCCGTCCTGGTGGCCTTCGTCCCCGCGCTGCGGGCGCTGGGATAGTCCGGAGCGCGCCCGCGAGGGGGGCGCGGCGCCGCGTGGGGTCCCGGGTCGGGGAAGATCGACGTATGCGCTCCTCCGCCGTGGTCTCCGCCGCTCTGCTCGTGGTGCTGCTCGTACTGGTGGGGGTGGGGTGGTCGCCGCTGCTCTCGCTCGACCGGTCGGTCGCCGAGTCGCTGCACCGCAGCGCCGTCGCCGAGCCCGGGTTCACCGGGGTCAACCGCGTCCTGAGCGACTGGGTCTGGGATCCGTGGACGATGCGTGTGCTGGTGGCCGTCGCGGCGCTGGCGCTGTGGTGGCGGCGCGAGCGGCGGCTCGCTCTCTGGCTCGTGGGCACGCTCCTGGTGGCCGCGGGGGTGCAGCAGGCGCTCAAGGCGGCGGTCGGCAGGGAGCGGCCCGTGTGGCCGGATCCGGTCGATTCGGCGCACTACGCGGCCTTCCCCTCGGGACACGCCCTGACGGCGACGGTGGGCTGCGGGCTGCTGCTCTGGGTGGCCGCCCTGCACTGGCGGGACACCTGGCGCGGCTGGAGCGTGCTCGCGGTGGCGGCCGTGGTCTCCGTGGCCGGCGCCGGGTGGACCCGGCTCTACCTGGGCGTGCACTGGCCGACGGACGTCGTCGCGGGCTGGCTGCTCGGCTGGTCCGTGGTGGCTGTGGCGATCATCACGTACCGCCGCTACGGCGGCCAGGGCCGGAGAACCGGGCGACCGGCCTCTTCGGGCCCGGACCGGAGCAGAATGGGAGAAACGACGTGAAGCCGCCTGTCCTGGACGATCCCCCGCGTCGCCCAGAACAGACGGCCAACCCGCTGACCAGCCATGAAGGCGCGACAGCAGGCTGCGCTGAGTATATTGGCTGCGAGCCAGTCAACGCAGGAGGCAAGCATGTCCCCGCGTAGCCCATCGGTCAATGAAGAGCTCAGGCGACGCTCTCGGGAGCGACTGCTCCAAGCCACCGTCGAGCTCGTCTCGGAGCGCGGCTACGAGGCGACGACGCTGGGCGACATCGCCGAGCGCGCGGGCTCGGCGCGCGGACTGATCTCGTACTACTTCCCCGGCAAACGCCAGCTGCTGCAGTCGGCGGTGCACCGGCTGATGCACCTGACCCTCGAGGAGGCGCTGGAGCGGGAGCCGCGCACGGAGGACGGGCGGGAGCGGATGGCGCGGGCCATCGACGCGATCCTGGGGCTCGCCGTGGACCGCCCGGTGCTGATGCGCACGCACATGGCGGGGATCCTGCAGGCCGAGGGGTTCGTGCAGTGCCCTGAGCAGCAGCGCCTGGCGTTCCTGCTGCGGGACACGGTGACCCGGTACGGCGCGGCGGACGTGGACGCGGACTATCCGCTGCTGCGGGCGCTGCTGATGGGCGCGGTGGTGGCGGTGCTGCTGCCGGGGGCGCCGATGCCCGTGGCACGGCTGCGGGCGGAGCTGTTCCAGCGGTACGGCCTCGACTGGGAGCAGGGCATGCCGCCGGACGGAGGTCCGCCCGACGGCATGCCGTTCAGCGCTTCGGTCGCTTCGGTGTCACCGGAGCGGGTGCCGCGTCAGTCGTCGTCCCAGTCGCCCCAGCCGCCGTCGAAGTCGTCGAAGTAGTCCGGCTGCGTCTGGACGTTGAGCTCGTCCATCCGGATCTTCTTCGCCGCGTCCGTGCGGCGGTCGTCGAGCCTCAGCACGTCGAAGCCCTTGACCAGGTCGTTCGAGTAGATGTAGCCGTTGTAGTAGTACGCCGACCAGGAGCCGCCGCCGACGAGACGGTCCGTGGCGATCGGGCCGCGCTCGAAGTAGGCGATCTCCTTGGGCTTGCTGGAGTCGGTGAAGTCCCAGACGGAGACACCGCCCTGGTACCAGGCCTGGACCATGAGGTCCTTGCCCTTGACCGGGATCAGCGAGCCGTTGTGGGCGACGCAGTTCTCGGTGTCGGCCTGGTGGCGCGGGATCTTGTAGTAGCTGCGGAAGACGAGCTTGCTCTTCTTGCCCTTGCCGACGATGTCGTAGATGCCGTTGGCACCGCGGTTCGGGCCGACGGCCGCGTTGCAGGTGGCCGCGCCGCCGCCGCCGAGCTCGTCGGTGAAGACGACCTTGTTGGCCTTCTGGTTGAAGGTCGCGGAGTGCCAGAACGCGAAGTTGACGTTGTCCTGGACCTGGTCGATGACCTTCGGGCGCTCCGGGTCCTCGATGTCGAAGATGATGCCGTCGCCCATGCAGGCGCCGGCCGCGAGGTCCTTGCCGGGCAGCACGGTGATGTCGTGGCAGCCGGTGGTCTTGGAGACGCCCGGGTTGGTCGGGCCGCCCGGGTTGCCGCCGCCGTCCGGTCCCTCACCGGGGAACAGGACGGGGAAGGAGACGATCGCGGACTTCTGGGGCGCCTTGCGCGGCACCTTGATGACCGTGATGCCGTCGTGCGGCGGCTGGCAGTCGGGGAAGGTGGAGTTGGGCGAGTAGGACGAGACGTAGACGTACACGTCCTTCTTCTTGGGCACCAGCGTGTGGGTGTGCGAGCCGCACGCGGTCTCGACGGCCGCGACGTACTTCGGGTTGCGGATGTCGCTGATGTCGAAGATCTTCATGCCCTCCCAGGAGGACTTCTCCGTGGCCGGCTGGCTGACGCTGGCACAGGAGTTGTCGCTGCGGGAGGAGTCGGTGGACAGGAAGAGGAGGTTGCCGGAGACGGAGATGTCGTTCTGCGATCCGGGACACAGGACCTGGGCGACCGTCTTCGGGGCGCTCGGGTTGCTGATGTCGAAGATCCGGAAGCCGTCGTAGTTGCCCGCGAAGGCGTACTTGCCCTGGAACGCGAGGTCGGAGTTGGTCCCCAGGAGAGCGTCCTTGGGGATGTTGACGAGGTGCTTGATGTTGGCGCTGTGGACGATCTCGTCCACACCGGGTATCTCGCCGCTCTGGATGGCGGATCGCGCTTCGGCCGCCTGTTCCGAGGAGACCGTGGACCGCGCGGTGCTGTCACCCGGGTCGGGCGTGGCGGCCGCGGGGCCGGCTGCGAGCAGGCTGACCAGCAGTCCGGCCGCGGCGGTCGCCACGCCCAGACCTCTGATCCGAGCGCGCGGGGTACGCGTGAGGCGCGTCGTACGCAACGAAGTCACTCCGTCCTCCCTTGTGTCCGTTCGAAGTTGAACGGTTCATGGCCCCCGGCAGTATCGTCCTTAGCGTGCACATCTCAACAGATGGCAACACACATGTAATGAAGGTTTTTGATCAACGGCCCGTGGAAGCGTGCTAGGAACGGTGCCCGGACCAGCCCGGCCCTGTCCGCCCGGAACCACCTCTGGAGGTCGTCTTGTCGAACCGCCGCATCGCCCGCGGAGCCGTCGCCCTGGCGCTGAGCGCCGTCGCCGTACTGGCCCTGGCCTCCTGCGACTCGGAGTCCGGCGGGGGCACTCCGCAGGGCAAGGGGGCCACGGAGCCCGCGGTCGTGGCTCCGGGGAAGCCGGGCGAGCCGGCGCGCCGGATATCCCCCGCCGAGGCGTCCAAACTGCTGCCCGACGACAAGCCCAACGCGGCGGACTTCACCTACGCGCAGATGATGATCGTGCACCACCGACAGGCCCTGACGATGACCGCGCTCGTCCCGGAGCGGGCCTCGTCGGCGCAGGTCAAGAAGTTGGCGGAGCGGATCACGGCGGCCCAGCAGCCGGAGATCGGCGCGATGGAGGGCTGGCTGAAGAACAACGGCGGGCCGCGCGACCAGGGCGGCCACGACCACCACACGATGCCGGGGATGGCGACCGAGGCGCAGCTCGCGCAGCTGAGGAAGGCGAAGGGCGCCGCCTTCGACGAGCTGTTCCTGAAGTTGATGATCACCCACCACGAGGGCGCGGTGACGATGGCCGCCGAGGTGCTGGGCAGCGGGAACAACGTGCTGGTGGAGGAGATGGCCAGCGACGTGATCGCGCAGCAGTCGGCCGAGATCAACCGGATGCGGTCGATGTAGGGCGGCGGCTCGCGGCGGCGCTCGGTGGCGTCGCGCACCTCCCCTCCGGGGGCTTCCGGTGGGATGCTGGAAGCCTCTCGGCGGGCATTCCCGCGGCGGGAAGGAGTACGGACGTGCTTCGAGTCGCTGTCGTCGGTTCCGGGCCCAGCGGGGTCTACACGGCCCAGTCGCTGGTCCAGCAGTCGGTGGTGCCCGGGGTGCGGGTCGACGTCCTGGACCGGTTGCCGTGCCCCTACGGCCTGGTCCGCTACGGGGTCGCGCCCGACCACGAGAAGATCAAATCGCTCCAGCAGAACCTGCGGGCGGTCCTCGAGGACGAGCGGATCTCCTTCGTCGGGGACGTGGAGGTCGGCGCGCGCGGGCTGACCCCGGCACGGCTCCTGGAGCTGTACCACGCGGTCGTGTACTGCGTGGGCGCGGCGCGGGACCGCCGGCTCGGGGTGCCCGGCGAGGACCTGGCGGGGAGCTGGTCCGCGACGGACTTCGTCTCCTGGTACAGCGCGCACCCCGACGCGGTGACCGACGGCTTCGCCGGATCCGGGACGGGTCTGGACGGCCGCTCGGCGGTCGTGATCGGGGTCGGCAACGTGGCGGTGGACGTCACCCGGATCCTGGCGCGCGGGGCGGACGAACTGCGGCTGACGGACGTGCCCGAGGGCGCCCTGCGGGCGCTGGAGGCGAGCCGGGTGCGCGAGGTGCACATGGTGGGCCGACGGGGCCCGGGGCAGGCGAAGTTCACGACGAAGGAGCTGCGGGAGCTGGGCGGGCTGCCCGGCGCGCGGGTCCGGGTCGATCCGGCGGATCTGGCCCTGGACCCCGCGTACACCGACCCCGCCGGGCTGCCGGCGGTGAACCGGCGGAACGTGGAGGTCGTCCGTGGCTGGGCGGCCGACGGCGCGGAGTCCGACGCGCCGCGCGGGATCCGTCTGCGGTTCTTCCTGCGGCCGGTGGAGCTGCTCGGCGAGGACGGGCGGGTGGCCGCGGTCCGCTTCGAACGGACCGTGCCGGACGGCGCGGGCGGGGTGCGGGGCACCGGGGAGTTCGAGGAGATCGAGGCCCAACTGGTGCTGCGGGCCGTCGGATACAAGGGCGTCCCGCTGGCCGGGCTACCCTTCGACGAGGCCCGCGGGACGGTCCCGAACGAGGCGGGGCGGGTGCTGCGCGACGGCGTCCCGTCGCTCGGCGAGTACGTGGCCGGCTGGATCAAGCGCGGGCCGACGGGCGTCATCGGCACCAACCGGCCCTGCGCGAAGGGGACCGTGGCCTCGCTCCTCGCGGACGCGTCCGCCCTGACGGACCGCCGGCTCACGGACGACCCGCTCGACGCGCTGCGCGACCTGGGCCACGACCCGGTCGCCTGGCGGGGCTGGCTCTCCATCGAACGCGCGGAATCCGCCCTGGGCCGCTCGCTGGGCCGCGGCCGGGTCAAGATCCCCGACTGGGCGGGACTCCGCGCGGCGGCGGGCGAGGACGGGGCTTGGGGCCCGCCGGACAGGCCCTAGTCGGCTTCGCGGGTCGTCTGGGCGTCGGCGGCGGTCAGGACGCTGTCGAGGAGGCCGGGGAAGAGGGTGTCGAGGTCGGCTCGGCGCAGGGCGTTCAGCTTGGCCGTGCCCCGGTAGACCTGCTCGATGACGCCGCTCTCGCGCAGTACCCGGAAGTGGTGCGTGCGCGTCGACTTGGTCACCGGGAGTTCGAAGAACGAGCAGCTCAGCTCCGCACCCTCGGCCCGTGCCAGGTCGCTGACGATCCGCAGCCGTACCGCGTCCGAGAGCGCGTGCAGCACCGCCTCCAGGCGTATCTCGTCCCGCGCGGGGTGGTCCAGGACCCGGGGCTTGGTCGCGGTCGTCACGGCGGCTCCACTTCATCCGGAAGCCCCCATTGTACGATAATCCTCGTAGTTTGACAGCTGCCGTACTACGACAGCTATCGTACGAGTACCCCCGGGAGGCCACCAGCAAGGCCCCCGCCAGAGGAGTCCGTCATGAGCGTCGCCCTGTTCGAGCCCTACACCCTGCGGTCGCTGACCATCCCGAACCGGGTGTGGATGGCCCCCATGGACCAGTACTCGGCGGAGCCCTCCGGTCCGGACGCCGGCGTGCCGAACGACTGGCACTTCGCCCACTACGCCGCCCGCGCCACCGGCGGAACGGGCCTGATCCTCGTCGAGGCGACGGCCGTCTCCCCCGAGGGCCGGATCAGCCCCGCCGACCTGGGCATCTGGAACGACACCCAGGCGCGGGCGCTGAGCCGGATCGCCCGGTTCCTCAAGGAGCACGGGACGGTGCCGGGCATCCAGCTCGGCCACGGCGGCCGCAAGGCGTCGACCAAGCGCCCCTGGGAGGGCCGCGGGCCGGTCGGCCCCGGCGAGCACGGCTGGCAGCCGGTCGGGCCGAGCCCCGTCCCGTTCTCCGAGGACCACCCCGTGCCGACGGAGCTGACGGCCGAGCAGATCGCCGAGATCCCCGGCCAGTTCGCCGAGGCGGCGCGACGCGCACGCGGCGCCGGCTTCGAGGTCGTCGAGGTGCACGGCGCCCACGGCTATCTGATCAGCAGCTTCCTCTCCCCGTACGCCAACCGTCGCACCGACGCCCACGGCGGCTCCTTCGAGAACCGCACCCGCCTCGCCCTCGACGTCGTGGACGCCATCCGGGGCGCGTGGCCCGAGGAACTGCCGGTCTTCTTCAAGATCTCGGCCACCGACTGGCTGGAGGACGCGGGCTGGACCGCCGACGACACGGTCCGCTTCGCGCGCCTGCTGCGCGAGCACGGCGTCGATCTCCTGGACGTCTCCAGCGGCGGCAACGGAGGCCCGGCCGACATCCCCGTCGGCCCGGGCTACCAGGTGCCGTTCGCCGCCCGGGTGAAGGCAGAGACCGGGCTGCCGGTCGCCGCGGTCGGCCTCATCACGGAGAGCGGGCAGGCGGAGAAGATCGTCGCCAACGGCGAGGCGGACGCCGTCCTGCTCGGCCGGGAGCTGCTCCGCGACGCGTCCTGGGCCCGCCGCGCGGCGCGCGAGCTGGGCGCCGTGGCCCACGCGCCCGTCCCGTACGCCTGGGCGATCTGAGGCCCGGCCGGCCTGGGCGATCTGAGGCCCGGCCGGCCTGGGCGATCTGAGGCCCGGCCGGCCGCACCCGTGCCGGGTGTCAGCCCTTCTCCCGGGCGTGCCGGAAGCGGGCCAGGCCGTCGCCGAGCGCGACGAGCGGGTCCGGGTAGTCGTACGCGGCCCGTTCGAGCCCGGTCAGCCGCCAGGGTTCATGGACGTCGGGCGCTTCGAGACCGGCCAGCTCCGGAACCCATCGGCGGACGTAGCGGCCGTCGGGGTCGTAGCGGAGCGCCTGACGGATCGGGTTGAGGACCCGGTTGGGCCGGGTGTCGGTGCCCGTGCCCGCCACCCACTGCCAGTTGAGCTGGTTGTTCACGACGTCGCCGTCGACCAGGAGGCTCAGGAAGTGGCGCGCGCCCTCGCGCCAGTCGATGTACAGCGTCTTGGTCAGGAAGGAAGCGGCGATCAGGCGCCCGCGATTGTGCATCCAGCCCTCGTGGGCCAGTTGACGCATCGCCGCGTCGACGATGGGGTACCCCGTGCGGCCCTCCCGCCACGCCTGCAACTCCGCCCTGGCGTCCTCGCCGCTCCGCCAGCGGTCGCCCTGCGTGCGGTAGTCCCGGGTGGAGGTCTCGGGCCGCGCGGCCAGGACCTGGTGGTAGAAGTCGCGCCAGCACAGCTGCCTGACGAAGGCTTCGGCGCCGGGACCGCCGCGCGAGCGCGCGCGCTGGACCACCTCGGTCGGCGAGAGGGCGCCGAAGTGGAGGTACGGGGACAGCCTCGACGTGGCATCCCCGGCGAGGTCGTCGTGGCCTTCCTGGTACGCGTCGGCGTGCCGCGAAAGCCAGGTACCGAGCCGCTTGCGCCCCTCGCTCTCCCCGCCGGCCGCCAGGCCTTCCGACACCCCGGCGACGCCCGAACGCGCCGGCAGATCCTCGCTCCGCACGGTGGGAGGCACCGGCACGGCGCGCGGGGCGGTGAAGGGCTGTCGTAGCGGCTGGTCGGACCAGCGCCGGAAGTACGGCGTGAACACGGCGAAGTGGTCCGAGCCCTGGGGGGTGACATCACCGGGGGACACGGCCGTGCTCACCGCGTCATGGACGTAGAGGCGGCAGCCGTCCTCCTCCAGCGCCTTTCGGAGCCTCGCCTCCCGGGCAACGGCGAAGGCGGTGTGTCCGACAGCCATGTGCACCTCGTCGGCCTGCGTCTGCCGCACCACGGCACAGACCTCGCGCACCGTGTCCCCCGTACGCACGACGAGCCTGCCGCCCCTGGCCCGCAGCGCCCCGTCGAGGTCCACGAGGCAGTCGGCGAGGAACGCCAGCCGGTTGGGGGCGGCGAATCCGGCACGGTCCACCGCGGGGTCGCGGACGAACAACGGCACGACCTCCCTGGCTCCCTCCAGAGCCGCCCGGAGGGGCGGATGGTCGTGCACCCGAAGGTCGGAGGTGAACAGGACTACGGAGAGGGTCATGAGGGCGACTCCTGAATATCGGCCGCCGCCGGTGCGCGGGTGATCGGCCGGCCGGACCACGGCGGTTCTACAGGAACCCTTCCGCCGGCGGGCGGAGTACGGATGCGAGGGAGGAGGTGGATCGCGTCCACGCATCCGTGGACGGGTGTTCCCACGAAGAGAGGACAACGACGAGGGAGCGGGAGGGCCGTGTCGTGAGCACCGAGCGGTCGTGGACGGTGGCACCCGACCGAGGGCGTCCCGACGGCCGCCACTGCGCCCATCTCGCGACCGTGACGAGACCGGCACCGCCCCCCGGCGACGGCTGCGCCGAGTGCCTGGCCCGCGGTTGGCGCTGGTCGAGGCTGCGCTGGTGCACGACCTGCGGGCACGTCGGATGCTGCGACAGTTCCCGGGGCCGCCACGGCCACGCCCACTACGAGACGACGGGACACCCGGTGGCGCTCTCCCTGGAGCCCGACGAGGCATGGGCGTGGTGCTACGCGGACGAACTCTTCCTGGTCGAGACCACGTCACCGAGCGGCCGTCGAACCCGGGACGAGGCGCCGTCCCGGGACGAGGCGCCATGATGAGCGCCGAACGCCATGACCGGCCTCGGGACCTTGGCACCTCACAGACCGCCGCCGATGCGGAAGGCGAAGAGGAGCGCCACCATCACGGAACCGAGGGCGATCAGGGAGACCCACACCATCGGGTGCTCCCAGACGCCCCCGTCCGGGCGCTCCGGGTGCGCCGACGACGTGGAACCCTCGGCAGGGGGTGTCTCCTCGGGCCGTACGAGTCTGTCAACCATGACGCCTCCCGGTTCGGGGGACCGTGGACTCCGTTCCTCTCCACGGTCCCCCGAGTCGCACCGCGCCGCGAGGCGCGTCGGTCGTGCGTCGAAACAGCCGGTCGGACAGCCGGTCAGACAGCCGGTCAGACAGCCGATCGGTCCGTCTGCTTCCCGGCGGGGGAAGCCTCCCGGCCTTCGCGGGCGAGGGCGCTGGGCCACCAGGAACGGGGGCCCATGTCGATCACCAGGGCCGGCACGAGGAGGGACCGGACGACGAGCGTGTCGAGGAGCACGCCGAAGGCGACGATGAAGGCGATCTGGACGAGGAAGGCGAGCGGGATCACCATGAGGGCCGCGAACGTGGCCGCGAGGACCACGCCGGCCGAGGTGATGACTCCTCCGGTGGTGGTCAGCCCGCGCAGCACCCCCTGGCGTGTGCCGTACGTGAGGGTCTCCTCCCGCACCCGCGACATCAGGAAGATGTTGTAGTCGACGCCCAGGGCGACGAGGAAGACGAATCCGTAGAGCGGGACGGAGGCGTCGGTGCCGCTGAAGCCGAGCAGATGCTCGAACACGAGGGCCGAGACGCCCAGGGTGGCGAAGAAGTTGAGCGCCACCGTGGCCACCAGGAGGACCGGGACCAGCAGCGAGCGGAGCAGCAGGACCAGGATCAAGAGGATGATGCCGAGGACGACGGGCACGATGACGGCGCGGTCCCGTTCGGAGGTCCGCTGGGTGTCGTACTGCTGGGCCGTGTAGCCGCCGACGATCGCGTCCGCGCCGGGAACGGCGTGGACCCGCTCACGCAGGCGCTCGACCGTCTCCTTGGCGGCGTCGCTGTCGGCGGCCGCCGACAGCGTGGCGTCGATGCGGACCCGGCCGTCGACGACGAGCGGCGCACCCGGTCCCGGTCGGCCGGACGCGGTGACGGGCGCCGCGGACGAGACCCCGGCGGTGCCGGCCGCCGCCCGGGAGACCTGCTCGACGCGGTCGGCGTCGGCGATGATCACCGTGGGGTTCCCGGAACCGCCGGGGAAGTGGCGGCCGAGGGTCTTCTGGGCGCTGACCGAGGGCGCGTCGTTCACGAAGATCTCGTCGAGCGGCACGCCCTGGGAGGACAGCCCGGGCGCGAAGGCGGCCAGCGCCAGCAGCACGGCCCCGGTGGAGGCCCAGACACGGCGTGGCGAGCGGTCGATGAGGGCGGCGACGCGGCGCCAGATCCGGTGGCCTTCGGCCGTGGCGTCCGAGGGCTTGGGGGTGGCGGGCCAGTAGGCGGCGCGGCCGAGCAGGACGAGGACGGCGGGCAGGAACGTCAGCGTGCTGAGCACCGCGCAGACGATGCCGATGGCGCCCACGGGGCCGAGGGCCCTGTTGTTCGTCAGATCGCTGGCGAGCAGGGCGATCAGCGCCAGGGCCACGGTGGCGGCGCTGGCGACGATGGCCCCCGCGGATCGGCGCACCGCCGCGACGGCCGCTGCCGTGCGGTCGCCGCGGGCGGCGAGTTCCTCGCGGTAGCGCGCGGCGAGCAGCAGGGCGTAGTCGGTCGCGGCCCCGATGACCAGGATCGACAGGATGCCCTGCACCTGGCCGTCGACCCGCACGATGTCCCGGTCGGCGAGCGCGTACACCACCGCGCACGCGAGCCCGAGGGCGAAGACGGCGCTGATGATGATCACCAGGGGTAGCAAAAGGCTGCGGTAGACCAGCAGCAGGATCAGCAGGACGGCACCGAGCGCCACGGCCAGCAGAAGCCCGTCGATCCCGGAGAAGGCGTCGGACAGATCCGCCTGGCTCGCGGCGGGGCCCGCGATGTGGACCTGGGCGCCGGGGACCGTCTGCGCGGTCGCGCGGACCTCGTCGAGGACGGCCGGAAGCTCCTCGCCGAGGTCGGGGGCCAGGGGAACGACGGCCTGGAGGGCCTGGCCGTCCGTGGAGACGAGCGCGGGTGACGGGGTTCCCGCGATGCCGGTGACTCCGCCGAGCCCCGCGACCGCCTGGGTGGCGGCCTGCCGCTGTGCCTCCGTCACCCGCCCGCCGTCGGCGGTCCACACGACGATCGCGGGCACCGTCTCGGACGTCTCGAAGGCCTTGCGGGCTTCGAGGACCTGGGTCGATTCGGCGCTGCGCGGCAGGAACGCGGCCTGGTCGTTCGTGGCGACCTCACCGAGCTTGCCCGCGTAGGGGCCGAGGGTGCCGCCGATACCGAGCCACACCACCAGCAACGCGAACGGCACGAGCAGGCGTACCCACCGCGAAGTGCTTCTCATGTCAGTCCTCAGGACGATGCGCAACAAGTTCGACAGCAAAGTATCTCAATGATTGAAATACTTGAACTCCGCCCCCCCTCCGGCACGTGGCCACGGTCGCGTCACCGTGCTCACGTGCACTTCGGCCGGAGCGTGCGATCCGGTTGCAGCGACGCACCGACGACACACGTGCGGCCCCCACCGTGGTGGGGGCCGCACACGGTCACCGCCTGCCGTCGGCGCGCGGTTCTACTTCGGCATCAGGACCGTGTCGACGATGTAGACGGTCGCGTTGGCGGTCGGCACGTTGCCGCAGACGACCTTGGAGGAGTCGTTGACGGTGTAGTCCTCACCCGAGCCCTTGGTGGTGATCATTCCCTTCTGGAGGGTCTCGAACGAGCCGTCGTTCAACTGCTCGGGCGAGAGCTTCTGCCCGACGACGTGGTACGTCAGGATCGAGGTGAGCTGCTCCTTGTCGGCGAGCACCTTGTCGAGGTCGGCCTTCGGGATCTTGGCGAAGGCGTCGTTCGTCGGCGCGAACACGGTGATGTCCTTGGCGTTGTTGAGGGTGTCGACCAGGCCCGCCTGCTTGACGGCGGCCACCAGCGTCGACAGGGCCGGGTTGTTCGACGCGGCCGTGGCGACCGGGTCCTTGGCCATGCCGTCGAAGGAGCCCGCACCGTCCTTCGGCACCGAGGCGCAGGCCGGCCCGAAGGGCGCGGCGGCCGTCGTGCCCTCGTCGGCGGAGGGCGAGGTCTCCTCCGTGGCGGAGGCCTCGGGGGTCGAGCCCGACGACGCGTCGCTGCCGGAGTCCGAACAGGCCGCGAGCGAGAACGGAAGCACGGCAGCGGCGGCGACCGCGACGGCGGCACGGCGGAAACGGAGGGCGTTCATCACAGGTACTCCTTGGTGGGATTCTGAAAGGGATGGGCTGGTGAGTGGGGTGAGTAGGGGTTGATCGGCCGGAAGGGGCTGCCGGCCGGGGCCGGCCCGGTCAGCCGGCGGTCACCACGACGGAGTGCCATCCACTGGCCCCGTCGGGGATGGTCCGGGTACGGCGTTCGGTCTGGGTCTCGCCGGTCCTGTCGGTCGCCCGGACGGTGAGCGTGTGGGTGCCCGGGGTGGCCTGCCAGCGGTACGACCACTGGCGCCAGGTGTCGCGGGTGTGCTCGGCGGCGAGCTCGGCCGGCCGCCAGGGACCGTCGTCGACGCGGATCTCGACGCGGTCGATCCCCCGGTGCTGGGCCCAGGCGACACCGGCCACCACGACCGTCCCCGCGGCCGGCCGGGCGAAGGGCTTCGGGGTGTCGATCCGGGCCTGGGTCTTGATCGGCGCCCTGCGCGCCCACTTCCGCTTGACCCAGTACGGGTCGTACGCGGCGAAGGTGGTGAGCTCGATCTCCTCGATCCACTTGCACGCCGAGACGTAGCCGTACAGTCCGGGCACGACCATCCGGACGGGGAAGCCGTGGTCGAACGGCAGGGGTTCACCGTTCATGCCGACCGCGAGCAGGGCGTCCCGCCCGTCCATCACGTCCTCGACCGGCGTACCGAGCGTCATGCCGTCGACGGAGCGTGCGACGAGCTGGTCCGCCGGTCCGCCGCGGGACGGCGGCCGAACGCCCGCCTCCGCCAGGAGCTCCGCGAGCGGTACACCGAGCCAGCGCGCGGTGCCGACGTACGGCCCACCGACCTCGTTGGAGACGCAGGTCAGTGTGATGTCGCGCTCGACGAGCGGCCGGGAGAGCAGCGCGTCGAAGGTGAGGTTCAACTCCCTTCGTACGCCCCGCCCGTGCACCCGCAGCCGCCAGCCGTCCGTCGTCGGCTTGGGGACGACCAGCGCGGTGTCGACCCGGTAGAAGTCCCGGTTCGGCGTCACGAACGGGCTGAGGCCGGGCACGCGCGGCGCCGCCCCGGGAACCACGTCGGCCGCGGGTGACGCGGGCCGGGGCAGGACGACCGCGGCGCGGGAGGCGACCGCGTCGCCGGCTCCGGCCGAGGTCAGCGCCCGGCCCAGCGCCCCGGCTCCCGTACTCGCCACGGCGACGCCGCCGGTGGCCAGGAGGAAGCGCCGTCGGTCCCAGCCGTCCGGCCGGCTGCCCGGGCGGTCGGCTGTGCGATGCGCGGCGAGCGGGCCGATCAGGGTGTGGAGGACGACCGCGCCGGCCAGGCCGCCCAGCAGGGACGGCAGGGCGTCGGTGTACGCGTCGGAGTCGGGCCGACTCAGCGCGGCGGCCGCTCCGATCACGCCGAAGGCCAGGACTCCCGCCGCCGCCGTCCGCCGCATGCGCAGCGCGAGCAGACCGAGACCGGCCGCCAGGCAGGCCATGACCACGAGGATCCCCGCCTGCAGGACCAGCTTGTCGCTCGTCCCGAAGGTGCGGATCGCCCAGTCCTTGACGCCTGCGGGAGTCCGGTCGACGGCCGCTCCTCCCACGGCGATCACGGGCCCGGACTCGGGTCGGACCAGGGCCGCGACCAGTTCCGCGAGGGCCAATGCCGCGTAGCCGGAGACGATGCCCACGAGGGACGCCCTTGCTCGTCTGCCGACGGCTGCCGTGTCGATGTTCACGACCGGACTTCGGAGTCACCCGTCACGCGGATTGGCCGGTCGCTCTCACGAGTGGGACCAGGCGGCCGGTTGACGCGTTCTCAGTTCCGCCCACACCGTGTGGCCCGGGCGATCGGGCAGGTCGCCCCAGGCGTCGGCCAGCGCGTCGACGATGAGCAGCCCGCGGCCTCCGGTGGACAGGGCCGCCGAGGGGTGTCGCCAACGGGACCGCACCTGCTCCACGTTGACGCCGCGGCCGCCGTCGTGCACCTCGATGCGGAGGGTCCGCCGGCCGGCCGGGTGGTCGCGCAGGTCGGCTCTGAGGCGCGACGGTGGCTTGCCGTGACGCCGCGCGTTGTTGAGGAGTTCGGCGGCGATGAGCGTGGCGTCGGCCTCCAGGGGTGGCGGCCCCGCCCGCGTCCAGCCAGCGGACGAGTTCGTGGCGGACCGCCTGCGGTTCACGCAGGACGGACCGGCGCAGCGGGGCGCCGCCCTTCGCGGCGGGCACGTACGTCAACTGCACGGTCACGCGCATGAGAGGAGCGCCCTGGGGGATGTGTGCGGGAGGCCGTCGGGGTCACTTCGGCATCAGGACGGTGTCAATGATCTGGACGTTGGCGTTGGAGGTCGGCACATCGCCACAGATGATCTTGGCGGTGTCGTTGACCGTGAAGGCGTCGCCCGAGCCGTAGGTCGTCAGGGTGCCGCCCTGCAGCGTCTTGAACGACCCGTCGGCGAGATCGGCCTTGTCGACCTTCTCCCCCACGACGTGGTACGTGAGGATCTTGGTGAGTTGCTCCTTGTCGGCCAGCACCTTGTCGAGGTCGGCCTTCGGGATCTTGGCGAAGGCGTCGTTGGTCGGCGCGAACACGGTGACGTTCTCGGCGTTGTTCAGCGTGTCGACCAGGCCGGCCGCCTTGACCGCCGAGACGAGGGTGGACAGTTCCGGGTTGTTCGACGCGGCGGTCGCGACCGGGTCGTCGGCCATGCCGTCGACACTGCCCTCACCACTGGTCGGCAGGGCGGCACAGCCGGGACCGAACGGACCGTCGGCGTGGGCGGCCGCGAAGGACTGCGGGGCCAGGACTCCGAACGACACCGGAAGGACGACGGCGGCGGCAGCGGCAGCCGCCCGGCGCGCGAAATGCGAGGTGCTCATGATGCTTCCTCCTCCTGGGTCCGAACCGGGGACTGGCTCGGCCATGGGCGGGAAATACGTCTCGGCTGATATTCGACGCCACACCCCCGATCGGATGAGGGGAGCGGGGAGCGATGTGCCGACGCGTCGGCGGGGCCGCCCCCTCGCCACATGCCGTCGCCGGACGGACACGGCGAGTCCGCCCCGCGGTCACTCCCGCGGCGGCGCGGGAGCGGGCCGCTCGCCCCACCCCTGGAGTTCGCCCGTGTCCCGCAGCGTGCCCGTCAGCCGTACCGGGCCGTACCCGGCCGCCCGCACGGCCAGGGCCGGCCCCCGCGAGGTCGCGGAGACCGCGCCCCCGACCGTCACCGAGGCCAGGTGACGGCTGCCCGCGGCGAGGTAGTAGCGCGCTCCGGAGGAGGCCGTCCAGAAGGTGCCGGCGAGCATGTGCCGGCCGAATCTGCCGCACGCGGCCGTGTCCGCCGGCGCGGGTCGTGGACCCCGCACCGGGAGGCCGGTCCCCGTCGCCGGCTCCAGGGCGACCGACACCCGGGCGCGACCCTCCCAGTCCTCCGCCCGCAGGCACGTCCAGATGGCGGATCCACCCTTCTCCGGGAGGCTCTGGCGGGCGAACTCCCAACGGTTGACCGCGCGTACGCCGCTCTGCCGCAGGGCGGGCAGGTCGCAGGCCGACCCCTCCCAGGCGCCGAGCCCCGCCCGCGAGGTCGCCTCGCGGGGCTGTCGCGCCGGAACGCCGGGACCCGGCACGGGGGTCCAGGTCAGGTGGACGGGAGTGAGCTCCCCGAGGTCGGCCAGGAGGAAGGAGTGGTCCTCGACGATCCGGGTGGAGGACCGCATTTCGAGCGCGGGCACGCGACCGCAGTCGCCGGTGACCTGGGGCACGGGCGCGGTGACCCCGTCCGGGGAGACCTCCAGCGCTCCGGCCGGCAGGTCCGGTCGTCGGAGGTCCCGTACGGCGCTCCTGTCGATCCAGGGTGCGAGCAGGAACCGGGCCGCGCCCGCCGACCTGCTCAGGACGAGGGCCGCGCCGGTGGTGACATCGGCGTCGTCGGCGCGGGCGAGTTCCAAGGTGAACGGTTCTCCCGGGGTGTTCGGCTCGGTGTAGCGGACGACCCTGCGGTCGTCGTGGAGGAGCACGACCAGGGCCCCGTCGACGGCTCCCGCGTAGAGCAGCCGTGGCGGTGCGAGCGGTGGGGTCGTCGGCGTACCCGGTGTCGCCGTCAGGCGGGGGCCTGCGCGTCCGCCGCTGCCGTGCGGGAGGAGGGAGCCCCGGGCCCAGGCGTCGAGCGCGCGGGCGAGGAGCGCCTCGTCGGTCGTCCTCGTGCCGCGCGCGGGCCAGGCGGTGAGGTCGACGCGGGCCGTGTCGGCCCACAGCTCCGCCGGCGCCCTGACCAGCTGCCCGGGGTCCGTCACCGGGGTGAGGGCGGTGACCGGTCCCGCTGCCGCCGCGGTGTCGGCGGTCGGCTCCGTGCGCGTGCCGAGCACCGCGGTCGTGGTCGTGGCGAGCACCAGGACGGCGGCCAGTCCGGCCAGCCGGGTGCGCCGCCGGCGGCGCAGCAGGTCCGTGGGCCGGGTCTGCACGGTGCACGGGTCGAACTCGGCTCCGTGCAGGAGCGATTCGGCATCGCTTCCGACGACGGAGCGCAGATGTTCCGCGGCGTGGAGGGCCTGCGACGGTTCCCGTACCCCGGCCGCGGCGAGCAGGGCGGCGACGGACCGGGCGCTCTCCTCCTCCAGGACACGCAGGGCGAAGGCGGCCCGTACGTCCGCGGACACCCGGGCGAGTTCCCGGTCCAGAGCGAACTCGCCGTCCCCGCCCGCCCGGGTGAAGAGACGGAGTCCCAGGACCGTGGGCAGCAGGGGCCGTACGGGGAAGGGGCGGGGGTGGGCGGCCGCGCGCAGCGCGGCGGACGGCACCCGCTCCCTGAGCCACTCCCGCACCCGGGCCGGGTCGGCGGCCTGTGCGGGCACCCGTGACCGGGCACGCGCGGGCCGCGCTCCGGCGAGGGTCTTCTGGACGAGGGCGTGGGCGGCGAGCACGCGACGGTGCCGGCCGAGGGCGGGCGGGAGGATCAGGTAGGCGAGCCTGAGGAGTCGGGGGTAGTGCTCGACGAGCACGGCCTCGGCGTCGTGCCGCCGGGGGCGGGGCGGCGACGGGGGCGATATCGCGGTGATGTGGTCGGCGTCGGACGACATGACCGTCCAACGATCCGGCAAGGAGCCCGGTCACCTCCGACAGGTGACCGGACGGGCCCCCGCGCGGGTGGCGACGGGGCACCGCCGCGCGTGCCCGCTCGCCCGGTGCCGGGAGCGCACAACCGGTGCGGGGCGCGCGGCCGGCCGGATCCGCGCCCGTTCAGCCCGTGCCGCGTTCCAGGTCGGCGAGGACCTCGCGGGCGGCTCGTGCCCCGGAGGCCAGGGCACCTTGCAGCGAGCCGGTCGCCCGGTGATCGCCGCAGACGTAACGGCCGGGGGCGACGCGTGTGGTGCGGGACAGGACGAGGGGTGGCGGCATCGCGGGAAGGGCGTCGGGCACCGTGACGCGGTGCACGGCCTCCCAGGTCGTCACGTCCGCGCCGTAGGCCTCGCCGAGGGCCGCCTCGACGTCGGCCACTTCGGCGGGTCCCGGGGCGCCCAGGACGGAGGTGGAGACGAGCGCCCGGCCGTCGCCGGAGTACCCGCGGTGGACCTCGGTGAGGACGCAGGTGTTCAGGAACCTCCGCCGCGCGTCGACGAGGAGCGTGGGTTCGGCCAGGGGCGACCTCGGGGCCGCGTGGTAGAGGGTGGTCACCGTCCTGCCACGCGGTACGTCGAGGCCGGGCAGGAGGTCGCCCGCGGCGCTCTGCCCGGTGGCGACGACGACGGCCCGGGCCGGCAGGCCGCCGCCCTCGGCGAGGGCCACGCCGTCGGGCGTCAGCGAGGCGACCCGGGCTCCGGTGCGCAGGACGCCGTCGGGCAGCCGCGCGGCGAGCTGGGCCGGGACGGCGCCGATGCCGTCGGCCGGCAGGCACAGGGTGCCCCGCAGCATGCTCCGCCAGACGAGATGGAAGAAGCGCGCCGACGTCTCCAGCTCGTCCTCGAGGAACACCCCGGAGAGGAAGGGCCGGAGCAGGCCCTCGACGAGGTCGGCCGAGAGCCCCGCGGCGGCGAGCGCGGTCGCGGTGGTCGTGTCCGCGCCACGGCGCCGCAGCCACGAGGCGGGCGCCAGCATGTCGCGCGCGGACAGCACGCCGAGGGCGGCCAGGTCGCGGGCCGAGACGCCCTCGACCGGCAGCGGACCGCCCTTCCCGCGGCGGCGGGTGGGATCGGTGAACCGGCGCGTTCCGTCGGCGGTGTGCACGAGGACGCCTGCGATGAACGGCCGCAGTCTGAGCGCCCTCAGTTCCAGGCGCCGCTTGACCTGTGGATAGGCGGTGTTGAACACCTGGAAGCCCCGGTCCAGGGTGAAGCCGGCGATCCGGTCGGTCCGCATCCGCCCGCCCACGGCGTCCCCGGCCTCCAGCAGACGCACCCTCAGTCCCGCGGCGAGCAGGTCGGCCGAGCACGCGAGGCCCGCCGCTCCCGCACCGACGACCACCACGTCCACGGCCTCGCCGTCGGTCCCGCGCATCCCCGTCATCGCTCCTCGGTCCACCTCGTCGCCGATCCGACCCGGTCACGTTACGCCGCGTGACCCGCCGCGCCCGGGAGGACGCGACCGGCCCGGGCGCCGGCCGGTGAACCGGTCATGCCTTCGGCGCGTAGTCTGATCGTGTGGCCGGTACACATGACGAGGAGACGACTCCGCCCCCCGGACGGGTGACGGGCGATCTTCAGAGTTTCGCGGTCGCGCTGCGCCGTACACACGGGGAGATGAGCCGGCTGGTGCACGGCTTCGCGCTGGCCCAGGGCCTGCACCCGACGGACGTACAGGCCCTCGGCATCATCCTCGACAGCCCGCAGCCCCTGACACCCGGCCGGTTGCGCGAGCAGCTGGGGCTGACCTCGGGGGCGGTCACCGCGTGTCTCGACCGGCTCGAGAAGGCGGGCCACATCCGCAGGTCCAGGGAGAGCACGGACCGCCGTGTCGTGCACGTGCGCTACGTGGAGAGCGCCCGCGCGGTCGCCCGGCAGTACTTCTTTCCGCTGGCCGAGGCGACCTCCAGGGCGCTGGAGCGGTTCGACGACCGGGAACTGGCCACCGCCCTGAGGTTCCTGTCCGCGCTCAACGACGAGCTGGCGGCGGTGCGTACGCCCGAGCGCTGAAGACGTCCGCGGCCGTGTCCGCATCGGACCCATCCATGGGTCCGACCGCTCCGAATCACCTGCGTAGGCAGGACTATGCGGGAGGGCAGACGGTGAGAGGGAACGCGGATGTGGCAGAGGGCCGGGAGCCACCGCCACGTGCCGAGCTGCCCGAGCTCATGGAGCGGACGGCACGCGGCGACCAGGAGGCGTTCGCGGCCGTGTTCGACGCGGTCTCGGGGCCCGTCCTCGGTGTGGTGCGTGCCGTGCTGCGCGACCCCGCGCAGTCCGAGGAGGTCGCGCAGGAGGTGATGGTGGACGTCTGGCGTTCCGCCGCCCGCTACGACCCGGCGCGCGGCTCGGTCCTCGGCTGGGCCCTCACCATGGCGCACCGTCGGGCGATCGACCGGGTCCGCTCCGAGCAGGCCTCGTCCGACCGCGCGCGGCGGGTGGCCCTGCTCGACCACACCCCCGCCTATGACGAGGTCGTCGAGGAGGTGGAGAACCGTCTGGACCGCGAACGCGTACGGCGCTGTCTGCGCGGGCTCACCGAACGCCAGCGTCAGGCGGTCACCCTCGCGTACTACCGCGGCCTGACCTACCGGGAGGTCGCCGACCTCCTCTCGCTGCCGCTCGGAACGGTCAAGACGCGCATGCGCGACGGGCTCATCCGGCTCCGCGACTGCCTGGGGGTGACGGCATGACCGCCGACGACCTGCACACGCTCACCGGGGCCTACGTACTCGACGCGCTCGACACGGACGAGGAACGGGAGGCGGTGGCACGGCACCTGACCCAGTGCCCGTCCTGCGCCCAGGAGGTGCGGGAGCTGTCGGAGACGGCGGCCCACCTGGGCCGGGCCGTCGCCGAGTCGGTCGCTCCGGAGATGCGGTCCGCGGTGCTGCGGCGGATCGTGACGGTACGCCAGGAGCCGCCGCGGACGACGTCCGGCGCCGGCGGTGCCGCGTGGGCGCGGTCGCTGCGGCGGCTCCCCCGGTGGGCGCTGGCCGCCTCCCTCATCGGGACGGTCGCCTTCGGCGGTGTCGCGGTCTGGCAGTACGAGCGGGCCGAGGACGCGGAACGGGCGGCGCGCCAGGCGCAGAGCGCCACGACCGACCTGGCCGCAGTCCTCGCCGCGCCGGACGCGCGGATGGCGACGGCGCGGATCGGAGACGCCGTCGGCACCGTCGTCCACTCACCGTCCCTGAACCGTACGGCGTTCGCCGCGTCCTCGATGCCTCCGCCGCCGGCGGGGAAGGTCTACCAGCTCTGGTACGACGACCACGGCACGATGCGCTCCGCGGGCCTGATGCCGACGGGTGTCACCGCCTCCACGACGCTCCTGTCGGGCCGGACGGACGGTGCGGCCGCCGTCGGGATCACGCTGGAGCCCGCGGGTGGCTCACCGCAGCCGACCTCCGCGCCCCTGGCGGTGATCGCGCTGCCCTCCGCGTGACCGTGACCTCGCGCGGAGGGCGGTCGCCCGCGCGTGCCCGGCGGGGCGTGCCGCATCCGCGGGGGGCCGGTCCCTCGAAGGGGAGGTGGCGGCACCTCGCGAAGGAGTACGGCCATGAGCGTCGGCGGCACAAGGGTCCTGGTGGTCGGCGCGACCGGTGACATCGGCGGTCTTGCGGCCGGGCAGTTGGCCGAGCGGGGCGCCGTCACGGCCCTGGCCGGACGGAACCGCGCTCGGCTCGCGGAACGGGCCTCGGCTCTCGGCGGCCGCCCCTGGCGCTCGTTCGACGCGTACGACCTGGACGGTTGCGCCCGCTTGGCCCCGTGGGCCGAGGCGGCGCTCGGTGGCCTCGACGCGGTGGTGGTGACCGTCGGTGTGGCAGCTTTCGGCTCCGCCGCGGAGGTGTCGGACGCGTCGGCCGAGCACGTGTTCACGGTCGACGCCCTGGCGCCCATGGCGGTCGCCAGGGGCGCCCTGCGGATGATGTCCCCCGGTGGCGTCGTGGCCGTGGTGACGGGTGAGGTCGTGGACCGCCCGGCACGGGGCATGGCCGACTACGCGGCGGCGAAGACCGCGCTCGCCGCCTGGCTCGGCGTGGCCGGGCGCGAGGCCCGTCGTGAGCGCGTCACGGTCATGGACGTCCGCATGCCGCACCTGGACAACGGGTTCGCCGCCCGTGCGGCGGTCGGTACCGCTCCGGCCCTGGGGCCCGGGGCGGACCCTCCGGCGGCCGTGCGCGAGCACCTGGTGGGCCCGGTCCTCGACGCGCTGAGCAGCTGAGCCGCTCCGCCGGGGGCCGATGTCAGGGACGGCCCTGCCCGCCCGAACCCGTGCGCGGGGGCGGGGTGTCCAGCAGTTCGGCGACGAGCACCGTGGTGCGACGCTGCCAGTCGGCGGCGCCGCGGAGCATCGCGTGCCCACCGCGCGGCATGGGGGTCCCCGTCGCCTCGGATCCGCCCGCCCGTGCGCGGCGGACGAACTCCCAGGACTCCGCCGCGGAGGTGACACGGTCGGCCTCGTCGTGCAGCAGATGGATCCGCCGGCCGGCGAGGTGGTCGACGGGTTCTCCCGGCGGGCACCAGGGCGCCAGGCCGACCACGCCCCGGACCGTCGGGTGCCCTGCGGCCCGCAGGGCGGCCCGGCCCCCCATGGAGTGTCCGACGAGGACGACCGGGATGTCCCCGGCCGACCGGGCCACGGCCACGAGGGCGGCCTCGGCGTCCCGGGCCGCGTCGGCACGCGCCCCGTTCCAGCCGCGGTGGCGGTAGCGGACCATCGCGACGAGCACGTCCCGGTCGGCGAGGGTCCGCCGGATGCCGGTGGCGAACGGGCGCATGCGCAGCGCGGGAAGGTTGATCGCGGGCGGCGGTTCCAGGCCCTCGGAGCGCCCGCCGTGCAGGAGGAGGACGGCCGCGGCGGGGACGGCGGGCGTGCTCAGGACGCTCAGGGGGCCCGCGTCGCCGCGACGGACGCTCGGCATGGGCATCGGTTCCCTTCCTCCGCTACGGCAGTCGCCAGTCCACCGGCTGCGCGCCCATGCGTTCCAGGTGCTCGTTGGTACGGCTGAAGGGGCGCGAGCCGAAGAAGCCGCGGTCCGCCGACATCGGCGACGGGTGGGCGGACTCGATCGCCGGCAGGTCGCTCAGGAGGGGCCTGAGGTTGCGCGCGTCGCGGCCCCACAGGATCGAGACCAGGGGCTTCCCGCGCGCGGCGAGGGCCCTGATGGCCTGCTCCGTGACCGCTTCCCAGCCCTTGCCGCGGTGGGCGGCGGGCTTGCGGGGGGCCGTCGTCAGCGCCCTGTTCAGGAGCAGGACGCCCTGCCGGGTCCACGGCGTCAGATCGCCGTTGGACGGACGGGGCAGTCCGAGGTCCGTGTGCAGCTCCCGGTAGATGTTCTCCAGGCTGCCCGGCAACGACCGCACGTCGGGCGAGACGGCGAAGCTGTGCCCGATCGCCATGCCCGGTGTCGGGTAGGGGTCCTGGCCGACGATGAGCACCCGTACCTCGTCGAAGGGCTGCTGGAAGGCGCGCAGGATGTGCGGGCCGGCGGGGAGGTACGTCCGGCCGGCCGCGATCTCCGCGCGCAGGAAGTCGCCCATGGCGGCGATCTGCCCTGCCACCGGCTTCAGCGCCTCCGCCCAGCCGGGCTCCACGAGTTCGTTCAATGCTTGAGCTGCCACAGCACGTCACTCTAGTGGCGCACACCGACATCTCCTGAACCCGGCAACGACCGCCCGCCGCGCTCGGGTTCTCCCGGGATAGCCTGCCGTCCTCACCTCCCCTACCTCCCGGAGCCGCTCCATGGGGTCACCTCTTACGTCGCGGGCCCGCGAAGGCTGGGTCGTCGGAGTCGACTCGGGCGGCTCCGGGCTGCGGATCGCCCTGGCACGCGCCGCGGACGCGCGGGCCGTCGAGACCGTGGCGTCCCGCGAGCCCGTACGGACGGGCCCGGGCGGGATCGAGGCGGCCCATCTGCTCGGGCAGTTGCTGCCCGCCGTCGAGGCGCTGCGCGAGCGCGCGGGAGCCGGGCCCGTCCTCGCCCTCGCCGTCGGCGCCGCCGGGATGGCGACGCTCGGCGAGGAGTTGCGGGCGGTGCTGCCCGGCGCGCTCGAACAGGCTCTCGGTGTACGGTCGCTGGCGCTCGCGGCCGATGCCGTCACCGCCTACGCCGGGGCGCTCGGGCAGCGGCCCGGTGCGGTGGTGGCGGGCGGCACCGGGCTCATCGCCCTCGGTACGGACCTGACGGCCTGGCGCCGGGCCGACGGCTGGGGCCATCTGCTTGGCGACTGCGGCAGCGGCGCCTGGATCGGGCGGGCCGGTCTGGAGGCGGCGATGCGCGCCCATGACGGCAGGCGGGGCGGCTCGTCCGCGCTGCTCGCCCGCGCCGAGGCCCGGTTCGGTCCGGCCGCGGGACTGCCGGCCGCGCTGTACCCGCGGACCGACCGGCCGGCCGTGCTCGCCTCGTTCGCGCCCGACGTGGCCGGCTGCGCCGCCGACGGCGACCCGGTGGCGGGCGAGGTGCTGCGGCGGGCCGCCGCGCACGTGGCGGAGGCGGCGGCCGCCGTGTGCCCCGCCCCGGGGGCTTACGAAGTGGCGCTGACCGGTGGCCTGTTCAAGCTCGGCGACCCGCTGCTCGTGCCGCTCGGGGCCGAACTGGCCGGACAACTTCCGCACGCCCGGCAGACGTCGGCGGCCGGGGATCCGCTCGACGGCGCGCTCGCGCTCGCGGCGGCGCTGGCCACGGACACGCTACGGCTGCCCGTGGAGCCGAAGTTGTTGCATGTGACCACGTAATTCGCGGTTCGGACAAAGAGGGACAGATAACGCTCAGCCGCACCTCACCGCACTGCGCGGCGGGCAAAACCAGTAGCATGCGGCCGCATGAGCTCCCCCACTGGGCCCGCTTCCGGCCTGCCTGTACGAATGCCGCGACCCCGCCAGCCCGGACGGCACCGTCGCCCCGAACCCGTGGCGGCGCCCGAGGGCGCTCCCGCGCTGGTGCTCGCCGTCCCCGGTGCGCCGTCGCCCGCCATACGCTCGCTGGCCGAAGAGGTCGTGAGCATCGCGCGTTCCGAGCTGCCCGGCCTGGAGGCCGTGATCGGCTACCTGGACGGTGACGACGCCGAGTACCCGACTCTCGGAAGCGTCCTGGCGCGCTCCGAGACCCTGCGCACCGAGCGGTACGAGCTGGCCGTGGCCGCCGGCCGCGAGGTCAGCGCCCCCGAGGGCCCGGCCGCCGTCGTGGTGCCGCTGCTCGCGGGCCCGGACAGCGCCCTGATGCGGCGGATCCGGCAGGCCGTGATGGACAGCGGCAACGTTGCCGAGCTGACGGACGTCCTCGGCCCGCACCCGCTGCTCGCCGAGGCCCTGCACGTGCGCCTGTCGGAGGCCGGCCTGGCCCGCGCCGACCGCGCGCGGCTCTTCACGGTCGCCACGGCGGCCGACGGCATCGTGCTCGCCACGGTCGGCGGCGAGGAGGCCGTCCAGGCCGCCGGGATCACCGGCATGCTGCTGGCCGCGCGCCTCGCCGTCCCGGTCATGGCCGCCGCCCTCGACCAGGAGGGTTCGATCACCGCGATCGCCGAGCAGCTGCGCGGCTCCGGCTCGGAGCAGCTGGCGCTCGCCCCGTACCTGATCGGCCCCGAGCTGGCCGACGGCCTGCTCGACGCCGCCGCCAAGGAGGCGGGCTGCGCCGCCGCCGAGCCGCTGGGCGCCTACCCGGCGATCGGCAAGCTGGTGCTCTCGCAGTACACGGCCGCGCTGGGCATCGCCCCGCAGCAGCCGCAGGGTGCTCCCGCGCACTGAGCGGCAGGACATGGCCGAGGGCCCGCACAGGACGTCGTCCGGTGCGGGCCCTCGGCCGTGCGGCGGGTCGGTCAGCCGAAGACCACGCAGGAGGCCGCCGGGGCCTCGACGGCGCCCGCGCGGCGCGGGATCCCGGTCTCCGGGTCGACGTCGAACCAGGTCACGTCGCCGGAGCGCTCGTTGGCCGCGTAGAGCCGCCGTCCCGAGGGGTCGAGGGCCAGGTCGCGCGGCCAGTGGCCGCCGCAGTCCACGGCGGCGCGGAACTCGGCCCGTTCGCCGCTCGCGTCGAGGGCGAGGACGGCGAGGGTGTCGGCGCCGCGCACGGCGGCCCAGAGGAAGCGGCCGTCGGGCGCCACGACGACCTCGGAGGGGTAGCTGGGGCCCGGGGTGCCCGCCGCGACGACCGGGGCCTCCCCGAGCGGCTCCAGGACGCCCGCCTCGCCGTCCCAGCGGCAGACCGTGACGGTGGGCTCCAGCTCGTTCAGGACGTAGGCGTGACTGCCGGACGGGTGGAAGGCCAGGTGGCGGGGGCCGGTGCCGGGCTTCAGCACGGTCTCGCCGTGCGGCCGCGGGGCGCCCGTGGCGGGGTCGAGGGCGTAGATCCGTACGGAGTCGGTGCCGAGGTCCACCGCGGTCGCCCAGCGCCCGCCGGGGGCGACCAGGACCTGGTGGGCGTGCGGGCCGCTCTGGCGGTCGGTGACGGGCCCCGAGCCCTCGTGCCGCAGCACGTCGTCGGCGGCGCCCAGGGAGCCGTCCGCGGCGATCGGGAGGGCGCTGACGCTGCCGGAGGTGTAGTTGGCGGTGAGGACGTGCCCCGGCGCGACGGCGAGGTGGGTGGGGGCGGCGCCGCGTACGGGCCTGGGCGCGCCGAGCGGCCGGGGTACGGCCCCGGAGACGTCGAAGGCGGCCGCGGCGCCCTCCTCGGTCTCGGAGACGGCGTAGAGGACCGGGCCCGCGAGGGCGAGGTAGGACGGGTCGGGGAGCGTGTCCGTCGCGCCGGTGACGGTCAGCGCGCCGGTCTCCGGGTCCACGTCGGCGCTGAGGATGCCCCGGCCCCCCGCCGAGGTGAACGAGCCGATGAAGGCCCGCGTGCGTGCCGCGCGACCGGTGTCCGTACCGCCCATGGCGTCTCCCCTCTCCACCGGGGCCGTCGGCCGACGGCCCCGTCGTCGGGGCTGACGTTAGCAGGCGGTCTAGACCAACTTGGATCAAGCTGCCGCGCTCACGCCACTGGGGTCACGCGGCTGCGCTCACACGACTTCGGTCCCGCACGGTCGGTCGAGCGCCTTCGCTCACGCGGCGGGCACGAGCGGGGCGCTCGGCGCCGTGCGCAGCGGCGCGGCCAGCTCGACCAGCGCGCGCTCCAGGCCGTGCAGGTGGCCGAGCGCGGCTTCGGCGCCCGGGTGGCGGTCCACCGCCGGTGCGGCGGGCGCCTCCACGGCGACCCGGCGCGCGGGGTGGGCCGGCGGGACCAGGGCGTGGACGGCGGCCTCGACGCGCCACGCGGCGGCGGCGAGCCGGGCGTCGTGCGAGGCGTCCGGGTCGGCGGCGACCGCCGCGAGGCCCCGGATCTCCCGGGCGCAGTCGTCCAGCAGGGCCAGGACCCTGCGGGCCCGGGCCTTGCGGGCGCGCAGCGGGCTCAGCGGGTGCACGAGCGGCGCCAGCGAGAGCCGGACCCGGCCGAGGAGCACCTCCAGTTCGGCGGCGTGCGGCGCGGGGTCGGCCGCCGGGTCGCCGGCGAGGCGTCGCGCGGCGGCCGTGGTGCAGGCGTGCACACAGGTCACCGCACGCTCGATCCAGGCGTTGGTGGCCGCGTGCGTGGTCACCGGCAGCAGCGCCACGCCGACGGCCGCGCCGAGCGCGCCGACCGCCGTCTCCTCGAAGCGCAGGACCAGCAGCCCCGGGTGGAGGACGCCCAGGAGCCCGTACAGCAGTCCGGCCATGACGGTCACGAAGAACATCATCCAGCTGTACGAGAGGGCGGCCGTGTAGAAGATCCCGAAGACGCAGACCGCGACCAGCGCGGCCGTGGGGGCGGGCGCGCCGGCCAGCGGGATCGCGATCAGGAACCCGGCGGCGATGCCGGTGACCGTGCCGACGACCCGACGGAAGCCGCGGACCAGGGTCTCGCCGCGGGAGGCGGTGTTGACGAAGATCCACCAGGCGGTGCCCACGGCCCAGTACCAGCGCTCGTGCGAGATGAACTGGCCGGCGGCGAGCGCGACCGCGCACGCGGCGGTCGCCTGGAACGCCTGCCGGGTGGTGGGCCGGTCGAGTCCCCTGCCGGGCAGCGGGGCGGGCGCGGCGGGCGGCGGGACGCGCCGCTCGATGCACCAGGCGACGAACCGGACCGTGCCGGAGGCCGCGAGGGCCAGGCCCACCGCCGCGTACAGCTCCGGCAGCTGCGCGGGGAGCGCGTGCAGGAACTGGGTGACGAAGAACATCATGAAGGCGAAGATGCCCAGCGCGTGTCCGCGCGGCCCCCAGCGGCGTGCGTACACCCCCGCGAAGACGACGAGCAGCCAGGACGCGTCCCGCAGCAGCGGGGCGCCGTGCAGGGCGGTCGCGAGCGCGAGGACGGGGAAGCCGACGGCGGGAAGCAGGGCGGTGGTCACGGCCTGGCGGCGCACGGTGGGGTCGCCGACGGTGAAGAGCGCGAGCAGGGCGGCGAGGCCGCCCGTGATGGAGGCCGTCAGGGAGAGCCCGCAGAGTTCGGCCGCGGCGACCGCGAGCGCGATGCCGAGGACGGCGCGCGAGGAGACGCGCAGCCGGACGCGGCCCGGATCGGGGGCCACGAACACGAGCCTGGCCAGCCGGCGGCACGCCGCCCGGCCCTTCTTCACGACGGTCGACCCGCCCCCGCTGCCGTACACACACCCTCTTCGCGTCTTCTCGTGCCCCGGCCTGCTTGTGGCGGCCCCAGGACATGGGAAAGGCGCCGCGGTCCGGAGCCGGCCTCGTCGCCGGTCCGGCGCCTGCGCGGCGCCATGTCTTCGTACTGTTCCCCCAGGGAAACACCTGACCGCCCACTGGCTCAACCGAGGCCCTGAAGGGTGGGCCATTGGTACAGTGACCGGAGATCGAGACCGACCAGAAGGGAGCCAACGGACCATGACGGTGGACGAGCTCGACACCCGGATCCTGCGACTCCTGATCGAGCAGCCGCGCACCAGCGTGCGGGAGTACGCCCGGATCCTCGGGGTGGCCCGGGGCACGGTGCAGGCCCGGATCGACCGCCTGGAGCGGGACGGCGTCATCACGGCGACCGGTCCCGTCCTCTCCCCCGCCGCACTCGGCCACCCGGTGCTCGCGTTCGTCCACATCGAGGTGACCCAGGGGCACCTGGACGAGGTCGGGGACGCCCTCGCCGCCGTGCCGGAGATCGTGGAGGCGTTCTCGATCACGGGCGGCGGGGACCTGCTGACCCGTGTGGTGGCCCGGGACAACGGGCACCTGGAGGACGTGATCCAGCGCCTGATCCAGCTCCCGGGCGTGGTCAGGACGCGTACGGAGATGGCCTTGCGCGAGCGCGTGCCGCACCGGCTGCTGCCGCTGGTCGAGGCGGTGGGGCGGGGTTCGGCCCGGAAGGGCTGACCGGAGCGGGGAGGGCGGAGGCCGGGACCTTCGGTCCTGGGGCGGCGCCGCGCCGGCTGAGATGCTGGAACGCATGAGCACACATCCCCTTGCCGTCGTCTTCGATCTCGACGGAACGCTGGTGGACAGCGAGCCGAACTACTACGAGGCCACCCGGCGCACGCTCACCGCCTTCGCCGGCGAGACGGACTTCGACTGGGAGCGGCACACCGAGTTCATCGGGATCGGGACGCGCGAGTCGCTGGAGATCCTGGGTGCCCGGTACGGCGTCGGGGCGCCGGTCGAGGAGCTGCTCGACGCCACCAACCGTTCCTATCTGGAGCTGGCGCGCGCCTCCACCCCGGTCTACCCGGAGATGCGGACGCTCGTGGAGCAGCTGCACGCGACCGGGGTGCCGATGGCGGTGGCCTCCGGTTCGTCCCGCGCGGCGATCGAGGCCGTCCTGACGGGGACCGGCCTGGACGCGTATCTGACGACCCTGGTCTCCGCCGAGGAGGTCGGGCGCGGCAAGCCGGAGCCGGACGTCTTCCTGGAGGCGGCGCGGCGGCTCGGTGTGAAGCCCGCGCGGTGCGTGGTGTTCGAGGACGCCCCGCCGGGGGCCCTGGCGGCCCGGGCGGCCGGGATGCGGTGCGTGGCGCTGCCGTACGTGGCGGCGACGGCGAACGATCCGGCGTTCCTGGCGGCCGATCTGCTCTTTCCCGGCGGGCAGGCGGAGTTCACCGCGCGGGCGGCGCTGCGTCTGTTGGAGCCCGAGTCGGGAGACCCGGCTCGTGGGCGGTCGACCGCAGAAGCCTGAGGAACGCCTTCAGGCCGGCGATGATCTCCTCGTTGTCGGTGAGCCGGTTGACCGTGGCCTCGAACTCGCGCGCGAGGGCCGCGATCCTGCGGTCCGTCTCGTCGGCCCTGCGGTGCGCGGAGAGGGCCGACGCGTCGGCCGTGCGCCGCAGTTCGGCGAGGGCGCGGTACTGCTCCTCCGCCTTGCCCTCCAGGACCTGGGCCCCGCTCTCCAGCCGGGTCACGCGGGCGCGCAGCTCGACCACGTCGTCGCGGGGGTGGGTGACGTCCCGGAGCAGGACGCCGAGGCGGCGTCGCAGCTGGGCGAACCAGGCGCCCGCCGGACGCAGGAAGGTGCTCAGGACGAAGAGCCCGGCGAACCACCAGCCCGCCGCGCGCCCGGTCGCGAGCGTGCCCAGGGCCACGGCGGCGGCGCTGAGGACGTGCCCGGCGACGGCGACACCCAGCATGAGCCGCGCGATCCGGGCGGCCTCGGCGTCCCGCTCCTCGGAGATCGTGAGGCCCTTCTCACGGCTGAGCGCGATCTCGGCCCGGACGGCGTGCGCCCGGAAGTACAGGTTCCAGGGCGCGGTCAGGAGGACCAGCAGCCACAGCAGGCCGAGGACGCCCGCCCCGACCCCCAGGACGAGCCCGGGCGGTGCTCCGACCGCGTACGCCACGACCAGCGCGAGGACGGCCGCCCCCGCGACCACGCACGCGCCCACGACCTTGCTCATGCCGCCCCCTCCGACGCCCGCCGATGTGCGGTCATCGTCCCGCCGCGGGCCGCGATCGGCATGAGTACGGGTACTCACCCGTCGGCCGCGCCCCGGTACGCGTGGGCGTACCGGGGCGGGCGGGCGTGACGGTGCAGGCGGGCGTGACGGTGCGGGGGGGGTTCCGTCAGGATCCCCAGGCCTCAAACTCGTAGATCCGTGCGGCGGGATCGGTGGTCTGGGTGGGCCGGGTGATGTCGAGGCGCACGTACCGTGCCGTCCTGCCCACCGGGTGGGTCGTGGTGGCCGCCGTGTTGCCGGTGGCGGTCGCCACGGTGGTCCACGGGTCGGCGGTGGAGCCGCGGATCTGAAGGGTGAAGTCCCGGGTGTTCCAGGACGCGTTCTCGCCGCCGGCCGCCGCGTGCTTCACCACGAGCCGGTCGAGCGAGCGGACCGCGCCGAGGTCGACCTCCAGCCACTTCGCCGAGGTGGTCGTGCACCACTTGTCGGTGGTGCCGCCGGAGACGGTGCCGTTGACCGCCTTGGCCGGCGTCTCGTTCGCGTTGCACTGCCCGGACGCGGTCGCCGGGCGGCCCAGGGCGAGGTTGGACTCGGTACCGCCGGGCGACCAGGCGACCGTGGTGGTGGCGGCGGGCGAGCGGCCGTACTCCGTGGAGACGGCCTCCACGTCGAGGGTCGTCGACGTCTCCGTGCCGGCGCGGTCGAGCCGGGGGACGAAGAGCGCGTCGTTGGGGGTGGCGCCGAGGAAGGTGCGGGAGGAGTCGGCGTTCCGCCGGTAGACCTCGTAGTGGTGGACGGAGCCGGAGGCGGACGGTGTCCAGGCCAGGCGGAGGGACTTGGCCGTGGCGCTCGTGTCCGTGGCGCCGAGCACGGTGACGCCGGTCGGGGCGGCGGCGGAGTCCACGGCGCCGTCGTGCACCGCGAGTTGGCCGACGCGGATGTCGTACGAGGGGACGGAGCCGGCGGCCTCCAGGCCGATCTGGGCGATGGTGCGGCCGGCGAAGGCGGAGAGGTCGAGCGTCCTGCGCTCCCAGCCCGTGGTGGTGGTCGAGCCGAGGTCGAGGGTGGTGAAGGAGGTCGGCGCGTCGGTGAAGGAGACGGCCGCCTTCAGCCGGGTGGGGCCTGCCGCCGGGGTCTTCAGGACGACGGACAGCTTGGTGTCGGCGGCGACCGGCAGCCTCGTCTGGTAGAGCCGCACGGTGTTCACCGCGTCGAGGGTGCCCGCCAGGCGCAGCGAGGAGCCGCCCTCGTAGGCGTCGGTGAAGTCGATGGAGGGGGTGAGCTTCGAGCCGGTGGAGCCGACCAGCCAGCGGTAGGTGGGCGGCACGTCCTGGAGGGACAGGTTGTTCCAGCCGGTGGACGAGACGCGGACGCCTCCGGAGTTGTAGAAGTCGCCCTGGCCGGCGCCGAAGGAGGTGACGAAGGGCTTGGCGGTGATGGCAGAGGACTCCGGGATGTAGTGCGCGAGCCCCTTCCAGGCCGAGGTGGTCGTGGTGTTCGACGGGTCCGCGTTGGCGCCGTCCCAGTAACGGGCCTCGCGGGCATGGGAGTCGGCGCGCCCCGAGGAGGAGGTGAAGGTCCACTCGGGCCGGTAGATGCCGAGCGAGGTGACGTGCGGCTGGCCCGCCGGGAAGACCGAGGCCCACGGGACGGAGGTGTTGGAGCCGTTCGCCTCGGTGTCGATGCCCGCGAACAGTTCGTACTCGCTGCGGCCGAGGCTGCGCGCGAGCGTACGGGAGCTGCTCAGCCCTGAGGCGCTCCAGCCGAAGTCGAGGAACATCGAGTCGGAGGTCCGCTGCGCCCCCTCCTGCAGGAACGAGTCGTTGGCGGAAGTCAGGGAGTCCTGCCAGCTCACCGCGCCGGACTCGGTCATCGCGTCGTACCACATGAACTCGACGGGGCCGAGCGAGCGGGCGTAGCGCATCTCGTTGCGCAGTTCGGTGGCGAGGGCGGCGTCGCCGCCGGCCGTCTCCTGGTTGATGAACCAGCCGTCGAAGCCGTAGTACTGGGCGACTTGGGCGAGCTTGTCGGCGACGGGGTAGGTGGAGCCGGACTTCTGGGCGAAGTCGCGGACCCACTGGATCTGGCCGCCGTAGGCGGTGGGCGGGAAGAAGACGGTGCCGTAGACCTTGACGCCGTTGCGGTGGGCGGCGTCGATGACGGTCGCGTTCGGCGCGAGGATGAGGCCCTCGCTCGCCGAGCCGCCCCAGAAGACCAGCTTGTCGATGTACTGCCAGTGCCCGAAGGCGTAGTAGTGCGGGTTGGTGGAGCCCTGCGAGGGGTTGTTCGAGGTGGGGCCGAAGGAGACCAGGGAGGCGATCTTCCCCTCGCCCGCGCGGGCGTTGGCGTTGGCCTTCAGCGCCGGGTCGGTGAAGCGCGGCCGCAGCGGGACCCGGGAGCGGTTGAAGCGCGCGTCGGGGTCGGTGGCGGGATCCCAGTCGAGGATCGTGTTCGGGTGCCAGTACGAGGCGTAGGGCTGGTCGCCGGCGGCAGCCGGTGCGGCCTCGGGGGCGGGCGCGGCGTGCGCCGCGGGCGGGGTGAGCGGTGCGAGGCCGAGCAGGGCGGCGAGGAGCGCCGCGAGGGTCAGCAGGGGCAGGTGTCGTCTCATCCGATGCTCCGGTCCAGCGGGAGGGGTGGGGGGTGCTGGGCGTACGGACGTGCGGCGGTACGAGCGTGCGATGCTTCGAGGCGGGAGGCTAAACGGCTTTAGTCGAGGGGGTCAAGGGGCGGGCGGCGCGGTGGACTCGCGGACCGTGAGGCGCGGTGTCGGGTTCTTGACGTCCCGCGCCGAGGCCGGGTCGTCGACGACGGCGAGCAGCTCGCGCGCGACCTGCTCGCCGAGGGCGAAGGTGTCCCGGGAGAGCGCGGTGAGGGAGGGGTGGACGATGCGGGCGAGGGCCGAGTCGTCGAAGGAGACGATGGAGAGTTCGCCGGGGACGGCCACGCCCATCTCGGTGGCGACGCCCAGCCCGGCGACGGCCATCACGTCGCTGTCGTAGATGATCGCCGTCGGCCGCTCCGGCCGGGCGAGCAGGGTCCGGGTGGCGGCGGCGCCCTCGGCGTCGCTGAAGTCGGTCGGCAGCGAGACCGCCTCGGTGAGACCGAGCCGCCGCGCGCTGTCCCGTACGGCCCGGATGCGCCGCTGGGTGTGCTGGAAGGCCGGGAGCCCGGCGAGGTGCGCGATGCGGCGGTGGCCGAGGGCGGCGAGGTAGTCGACGATGCTGACCATCGCCTCGCGGTCGTCGGCCCAGACGCTCGGCAGGCCGCCGTGCCGGCCGGGTCCGCCGAGGACGGTCGTGGGGACGCCGAGCTCTTCGAGGACGGGGATCCGGGGGTCACGGACCTGGAGGTCGACGAGGACGAAGCCGTCGACGCGATGCTCGGAGGTCCAGCGCCGGTAGACCTCGATCTCGGCCGCGGTGTCCTCGACGACCAGCAGGTTGAGCGCGGTGCCGCGGGTGGAGAGTCCGGCCTGCAGCCCGCTGAGGAGCTGGCTGAAGAACGGTTCGAGGCCGATGGTGCGCGCGGGGCGGGCGAGGACCAGGCCGACCGCGCCGGCCCGGGCTCCGCCGAGGGCGCGCGCGGCGCTGTGCGGGCGCCAGTTCATCTCCTCCGCGACCCGCAGGATGCGGGCGCGGGTGGTGTCGCTCACCCCCGGGCGGCCGTTGAGCGCGAAGGACACGGCGCCCTTGGACACCCCGGCCCGGCGGGCGATGTCGGCGATCGTCGGTCTGGCCACCCGGCGCCCCTTCGGTCTCGCGCACTGTCTTGACAGCGGAGTGTAGCGGGAGCATAGTCCCCCATCGCTAGACCGGTTTAGTAATGCGTTCCGTCCGACGGCACAGTCCGCCAGCACAGACCGGGAGATCTCTCATATGCGAACAGGCAGCCACTGGATACGACTGGCCGTGGCCGCGGTCGCCGCGGTGACCCTCGCGGGCTGCGGCCTCGGCGACCCGAGCGGACCGGACGACGCCGGCGCGGACACCGGGGGCGAGGTCAAGGGCAGGGTCTCGCTGCAGACCTGGGCGCTGAAGCCGAAGTTCACCGCGTACATGGAGGGCGTGATCGACGCCTTCGAGAAGAAGCACCCGGGCGTCGAGGTCGAGTGGCTCGACCAGCCGGGCGACGGCTACTCCGAGAAGGTGCTCAGCCAGGCGGCCGGCGGCACGCTGCCCGATGTCGTCAACCTGCCGCCGGACTTCGCGCTGCCGCTGGTGAAGCAGAACATGCTGCTCGACGTGGCGGGCGCCGACCCGAAACTGGACGCCGACTACGTCGAGGGCGGGACCGCCGCGTACCGCTTCGCCGGCCACCAGGGCACGTACGGCTATCCCTGGTACCTCAACACCGACGTCAACTACTGGAACGCCACGCTGCTCACGCGCTACGGCCTGGACCCCAAGAAGCCGCCGGCCTCCCTGGACGAACTGATCGCGGCGGCCAGGACGGTCAAGGAGAAGTCGAAGGGCTCGGTCTATCTGATGAGCCGCAAGCCGGGTCTCATGGACTTCGCCAACGCCGGGGTGAAGCTCATGTCCGAGGACGGGAAGAGCTTCACCTTCAACACCCCCGAGGCCGCCGCCCTCCTCGACACCTACCGCGACGCCTTCGAGGAGGGGCTGCTGCCCAAGGACGTCCTGACGGAGACGTACGCGGGCAACACCAAGCTGTTCTCCTCCGGCACCGCCGCCTGGACCACGGCCGGCGGCAACTACATCACCTCCCTGGCCACCGACAACCCGAGCCTCGCGCCCCAGGTGGTCTCCTCCCCCGCGATCGGCACCCCGCCGCTGTACGTGCAGGGGCTTTCGGTCTCCCGGACGACCAAGAACCGGGCCACCGCGCTCGCCCTCGCCCGCTGGGTCACCAACGCCGAGAACCAGGCCGCGTTCGCCCACCTCACCAGCATCTTCCCCTCGACCAAGGCCTCCGCCTCGGACCCGTTCTTCAGCCGGAGCGACGGGACGAACGCCGGGGACGCCAAGGTCACCGCGTTCGGCTCGCTCGCGAAGGCCACGATGCTGGAGCCCGTCCAGGCCAACGACGCGATCAAGACGGTGGTCAACCAGCAGATCGCGCTCGCCCTGAACGGCCAGGCGAGCTCGAAGGAGGCCCTGGACACCGCGGTCGAACGCGCCGACCAGCTGCTGCAGGACTGAACCCCCACCCGGAAGGCACCCCATGACCCACCGGCGCTGGTTCACGCCGTGGCTGCTCGCCGCGCCGGCCGTCGTCTGGCTCCTCGTCTTCAACCTCTGGCCCGCCCTCAACACGGTGATCCTGTCGTTCACCAATGCCAAGCCGCTCGGGGGCGGCCGGTTCACCGGGCTCGCCAACTACGAACGCGCCCTGAACGACGAGCAGTTGACCGACGCGCTGATCAACAGCATCGTCTATCTGCTGATCTGCCTGCCCCTGCTGACCCTGTTGCCGCTGCTGCTCGCGCTGCTCGTGGAGAAGAAGCTGCCGGGCATCACGTTCTTCCGCACCGCCTTCTACACCCCGGTGGTCGCCTCCGCCGTCGTGGTCGCCCTGATCTGGGGCTGGCTCCTCGACGACCGCGGACTGCTCAACGGAATGCTCGGGCAGCTCGGCCTCGCGGACCGGCCGGTGGACTTCCTCACCGACCGCTGGCTGCTGCTCTTCAGCGCCATCGCCCTGACCGTGTGGAAGGGCCTCGGCTACTACATGGTCATCTACCTCTCCGCGCTCGGGAACGTCGGCCGGGAGCTGCACGAGGCCGCCGCCGTCGACGGCGCGTCGGCCGTCCGCCGCTTCTGGCACGTGACCCTGCCCGGGGTGCGGACCACGATGATGCTGGTCTCCGTCCTCATCTCGGTCTCCGCCCTGCGGGTCTTCTCCGAGCTGTACGTCCTCTCCCACGGCACCGGCGGTCCCGGCGGCCGGGACATGTCGGTGGTCATGCTCATCCAGATGTACAGCCGCGGCTTCTCCGGGCACATCGGCTACGCCTCCGCCCTGAGCCTGCTGCTCTTCGTGATCACCGTCGGCCCGATGCTGCTCCTCGCCCGGCTGAACCGGAAGGCGGCCTGACCATGCCCGTACGAGCCTCACGGGGCTTCGGCACACCCGGCCCGGCGGCGCGGGCGGTCCGCTACGCGCTGCTCCTCCTGGTCCTGCTGCTGACGGTCGGACCGTTCCTCTGGCAGCTGTCCACCTCGCTCAAGGGACCGGGCGAGGACGTGTACTCCCGTACGCCGGACTTCCTGCCGAGCGCCCCGACACTCGCCAACTACGCCCAGGTCGCCGACACCATCCCGGTGTGGACGTACGCCCTCAACTCGCTGACGGTGGCGGCGATCGCGGTCCTCGGCAACGTGGTCGGCGCCACCCTCGCCGGCTACGCGCTCTCCCGGCTGCGCTTCCGGGGCGCGCGGCTCGTGCTCGGCCTGTTCCTGGCCACGCTGGTGCTGCCCGGGGAGGTCACGATCGTCTCCCAGTACGTGACCGTACGGAGCATGGGCCTGACGGACACGCTCCTCGGCGTGGCGCTGCCGGGGGCCATCGCCATGCTGAACGTGCTGCTGATGTACACGGCCTTCCAGGCCGTCCCGCCCGAACTGGACGCCGCCGCGCTGGTGGACGGCGCGAACGTGTGGCAGCGCCTGGTCCATGTGGGACTGCCCAATGTCCGGGGCATGCTGAGCGTCGTGGTGATCTTCACCTTCATCGGCGCGTGGGACGACTTCCTGTGGCCGCTGATCGTGCTGAACGACCCCGCGCGGTACACGCTCACGGTGGGGCTCCAGTACCTCGACGGCACCTTCACCGCCAACCCCCGGCTGATCGCGGCCGGGACCATGATCGCCTTCCTGCCGATCGTGGCCGTCTTCGCCGCGCTCCAGCGGTTCTTCTTCAAGGGCGTCGAGGAAGGCGCCATCAAGGGATGACCACCCGGGCAACCTCTGCAAAGGATGCGATGCCGCGCATGACCCCGTCCCCTGACGCCCCTCGCTTCGGCGTCAACTACACCCCGAGCCAGGGCTGGTTCCACCACTGGCTGGACTTCGACCTCGACCCGGTCCGCGCCGACCTGGACGCGATCGCCGCCCTCGGCCTCGACCACGTCCGGGTCTTCCCGCTCTGGCCCGTCTTCCAGCCGAACCGGACGCTGATCCGGCCGCGGGCGGTCGACCAGCTGGTCTCGCTCGTCGACGCGGCGGCCGAACGAGGCCTCGACGTGGCCGTCGACGGACTGCAGGGCCATCTGTCCAGCTTCGACTTCCGGCCCTCGTGGACGCTGACCTGGCACCGCCGCAACATGTTCACCGACCCCGAGGTCCTGGACGGTCAGGCCGCCTATCTGCACACCCTCGCCTCGGCCCTCGCGGACCGGCCGAACTTCCTGGGCATGACGCTCGGCAACGAAATCAACCAGTTCTCGGGCGACCCGCACCCCGATCCGGACCGGATCACCCCGGCCGAGGCGGAGAGCTGGCTGCGGCGCATGCTCGGGGCGTGCGAGCGGGGGGCGCCCGGACGCATGCATCTGCACGCGGAGTACGACGCCGCCTGGTACCTGGACGACCATCCCTTCACTCCGGCCCAGGCGGCCCGCGTCGGCGCGGTGACGGCCGTCCACTCCTGGGTCTTCAACGGCACCGCCCAGCGCCACGGCGCCGACTCCGTCGCGACCGGGCAGCACGCCGCGTATCTGATCGAGCTGTCGAAGGCCTGGGCCGAGGATCCGGGGCGCCCGGTGTGGCTCCAGGAGGTCGGGGCGCCCGCCCCGCACATCGCGCCGGACCGGGCCGCCGCCTTCACCCGTACGACGGTGGCGGCGGCGCTCGACTGCCCGGACCTGTGGGGGGTCACCTGGTGGTGCTCCCACGACGTCGACCGCTCGCTGGCCGACTTCCCCGAACTCGAGTACAGCCTCGGCCTGCTGACCGGCGAGCAGCGGGTGAAACCGGCCGGACGGGCGCTCGCCGAGGCCGTGGCGGAGTGCCGGGCCCGCGCCCACCGGCCGCGGCCACGGACGACGGCGCTCGTCCTCGACCTGCCGGACGAGGCCCCGAAGCGCTCCACGTGCGCGCCGGGCGGGGCGTTCTTCGAGGCGTTCATGCGGCTCGCCGCGGACGGCGCGCGGCCGGCCGTCGTACTGGCGTCGCGGGCGTCGGACCGCGATCATCTCAGCGCACGCGGGATCACCGGGACGGTCACCGTCGACGATGTCGGCGGGGCCTGACGACCACCCTCTCGTCCGTTCTCTTCCACGTGATGGAGCGACTTGCATGCATGACGACCGCACCCTGACCGAGTCCCGTCTCAAGCGGGTCCTGGAGGAGCGGATCCGCCCCGCGATCCACCCGGAGTCCGTGCCGCTGGAGGTGGGGATCTGGACCGCGCCCGACGAACCGGTGCCGGTGGCCGAGGGCATCGCCGCGCCGCGTACTCCGATCGCCGCGGGTGACGCCTGGGGCGCGCCCTGGGGGACGAGCTGGCTGACCGTCTCCGGGGTGGTGCCGCAGGCGTGGGCGGGCCGGACGGTGGAGGCCCTGATCGACCTCGGCTTCGACGCCAACATGCCCGGCTTCCAGTGCGAGGGCCTGGTCTACCGGCCCGACGGCTCACCGGTGAAGGGGCTCAACCCGCGCAACCAGTGGGTGCGGATCGCCGAGCGGGCGGCCGGGGGCGAGGAGGTGCTGCTGCATGTGGAGGCCGCGTCCAATCCGGTGATCCTGGACTACCACCCCTTCCTGCCGACGGAGTTGGGCGAGAAGGAGACCGCGGGCGACACCCCGCAGTACCGGCTCGCGCGGATGGACCTGGCGGTCTTCGACGAGACCGTGTGGCAGCTGGTGATCGACCTGGAGGTGCTCGGCGAGCTCATGGAGGAGCTGCCGGTGGACGGCGCGCGCCGCTGGGAGATCCTGCGGGCGGTGGAGGCCGCCCTGGACGCGGTCGATCTCCAGGACGTGAACGGCACGGCGGCCGCGGCCCGTTCGCGCCTTGCGGAGGTGCTGGCCTCGCCCGCCGAGCCGTCCGCGCACCGGATCAGCGCGGTGGGCCACGCCCACATCGACTCGGCCTGGCTGTGGCCGCTGCGCGAGACCGTCCGCAAGGTCGCGCGGACCACGGCGAACATGACGGCGCTCCTGGAGGACGAGCCGGACTTCGTCTACACGATGTCGCAGGCGCAGCAGTACGCCTGGATCAAGGAGCACCGGCCCGAGGTGTACGCGCGGGTCAAGAAGGCGGTGTCGGAGGGGCGGTTCGTGCCGGCCGGGGGCATGTGGGTGGAGTCGGACACCAACATGCCGTCCTCGGAGGCGATGGCCCGTCAGTTCGTGCACGGGAAGCGGTTCTTCCTGGAGGAGTTCGGCGTCGAGAACGAGGAGGCCTGGCTGCCGGACACCTTCGGCTTCGCGGGCGGGCTGCCGCAGATCATCAAGGCGGCCGGGTCGAAGTGGCTGCTGACGCAGAAGATCTCGTGGAGCCAGGTCAACTCCTTCCCGCACCACACCTTCTGGTGGGAGGGCATCGACGGGACCCGGATCTTCACGCACTTCCCGCCGATCGACACGTACAACTGCTCGATGAAGGGCAAGGAGATCGCGCACGCGGTCCGCAACTTCAAGGACAAGGGGCGGGCCCGGCACTCGATCGCGCCGACCGGCTGGGGCGACGGGGGCGGCGGCACGACCCGGGAGATGGTCGCGAAGGCGGCCCGGCTGCGGGATCTGGAGGGCTCGGCGCGGGTGCGCTGGGAGCGGCCGGCCGAGTTCTTCGCGAAGGCGGAGGCGGAGTATCCGCACGCGCCGGTCTGGGTGGGCGAGCTGTACCTGGAGCTGCACCGGGCGACGCTGACGAGCCAGGCGCGGACCAAGCAGGGCAACCGGGCGAGCGAGAACCTGCTGCGGGAGGCGGAGCTGTGGGCGGCCACGGCGTCCGTGCGGTCCGGAGTGCCGTATCCGTACGAGGAGTTGGACCGGATCTGGAAGACGGTGCTGCTGCACCAGTTCCACGACATCCTGCCCGGTTCCTCGATCGCGTGGGTGCACCGGGAGGCGGAGCGGACGTACGCGGCGGTTGCCGAGGAGCTGAACGGCATCATCGGGCGCGCGCAGCGGGTCCTGGCCGGCGACCCGGTGGCGGGCGGTGAGCTGGTCTTCAACGCGGCCCCGCACGCGCGCGCCGGGGTGCCCGCGGGCGGTGCGGGTGTCGTCGTGGCGGCGGCGTCCGGCGCCTGTGCGGCGCGGGCCCGGCCGGGCGGCGGGTTCGTCCTCGACAACGGGCTGCTGCGGGTGGCGGTCGACGGGCGGGGGCTCGTGGTGTCGGTGGTCGACCTGGCGTCCGGCCGGGAGACGCTGGCGCCGGGCGCGGCGGCCAATCTGCTGCAGGTCCACCCCGACTTCCCGAACATGTGGGACGCCTGGGACGTCGACCAGTTCTACCGGAACACCGTCACGGACCTGACGGAGGCGGACGAGGTGGTGCTCGCCGAGGAGAGCCCGCGGGCCGTCTCCGTACGCGTGACGCGGACCTTCGGCGCCTCGCGCGCGGTGCAGACGCTGAGGCTCACGGCGGGGGCGAAGCGGCTCGACCTGGACACGGAGGTCGACTGGCACGAGACGGAGAAGTTCCTCAAGGCCGCCTTCCCGCTCGACCTGCACACCGACCGGTACGCGGCGGAGACCCAGTTCGGTCACCTGTTCCGGCCCACGCACACCAACACCAGCTGGGAAGCGGCCAAGTTCGAGGCCTGCAACCACCGGTTCGTCCACTTCGAGGAGCCCGGCTGGGGCGTCGCCCTGGTGACGGCCTCGACGTACGGACACGATGTGACCCGTACCGTACGGCCGGAGGACGGCGGGACCACGACGACGGTACGGATGTCCCTGCTGCGCGCCCCGCGCTTCCCCGACCCGCACACCGACCAGGGCGCGCACCGGTTCCGGCACGCCCTGGTGCCGGGCGCGTCCGTCGGGGACGCGGTGCGCGAGGGGTACCGGATCAACCTTCCCGAGCGGGTCGTTCCGGGCGACGCGGCGGTCGCGCCATTGGCCGTCGTCGACGACGACGCCGTCGTGGTCAGCGCCGTGAAGCTGGCCGACGACCGGAGCGGGGACGTGGTGCTCCGGCTCTACGAGTCCCGGGGCGGGCGGGCCCGGACCCGCCTCACCACCGATTTCGACTGGGCGGCGGTGACGGTGTGCGATCTCCTGGAACGCCCCCTGGCCGACCTGCCGGCGGACGGCGGGGTGGAGGTGTCCCTGCGCCCCTTCGAGCTGGTCACTCTGCGCTTCACGGGGGCCGGCCAGCGCGGGTGAAGGGCGTCGATGCGGTAGTCGTGGGCGTGCCGGCGGCCGTCCGCGCCGGCCAGGTGCGGATGGTCGGCGGCCAGCTCAGGGTGCCGGTGCTCCAGCGCGTCCGGGTCCTCGCGCGGCCAGAGCCGTAGCGCGGCGACCACCG